>DATHZW010000116.1:0-6813 GCA_035458405.1 Steroidobacteraceae bacterium
GGAAGAGTCCGTGCGCCAGGTCGGGTTGCGAGCCCAGCGCCTGGGGGTGGCGGGCGCGCCGCTGCAGCTGCTGGCCGAAACCTCGGTGGAGCAGGTGCTGGCGCAGGCCGAGGCCGCAAAGGCGCGGGTGCTGGTCATTGACTCGATCCAGACGATGACCGCGGAGTCGCTGGAGTCGGCCGCCGGCTCGGTTTCGCAATTGCGCGAATGCGCCGCCCGGCTGGTCGGCTACGCCAAGCGCAGCGGCACGGCGGTGCTGCTGATCGGCCACGTCACCAAGGAGGGTGTCATTGCCGGTCCGCGCGTGCTCGAGCACATGGTCGACTCGGTACTCTACTTCGAGAGTGATTCGGGCAGCCGCTACCGGGTCATCCGCGCGGTCAAGAACCGCTTCGGCGCCGCCAACGAAATCGGCGTGTTCGCCATGGGCGAGGGGGGGCTCAAGGAGGTCCGCAACCCGTCCGCGATCTTCCTGTCGCGCCACGAGGAGCCGGTCGCCGGGTCGATCGTGACGGTCGCGCGCGAAGGCACCCGCCAGATGCTGATAGAGGTGCAGGCCCTGGTGGACCCGAGCCACGCGACCAATCCGCGACGCGTCGCGGTGGGGCTCGATGGCAACCGCGTCGCGATGCTCCTTGCGGTATTGCACCGGCATGCGGGCGTCGCGCTGCACGGTCACGACGTCTTCGTCAACGTCGTCGGCGGCGTGCGGCTCGGTGAAACAGCGGCCGACCTGCCGGTGCTGGCGGCGGCGCTGTCCAGCCTGGAGGGCGCGGCCATGCCGCAGGATCTGATCTGTTTCGGCGAGATCGGCCTCGCCGGGGAAATCCGTCCGATACCCTTCGGTGAAGAGCGACTGCGCGAAGCGGCCAAGCACGGCTTTCGCAGGGCCGTCGTGCCCCGGGCGAACGTTCCCCGCAAGGGCATCGAGGGCATGGACGTGACCGGTGTCGGCCGGCTCATCGAGGCGGTCAAGGCCCTGAGCTAGGCGGCGACCTGCCGCCCGCACTACTGCTGGGCAACCGGCCAGAATCGCGCCGTGCGCACGGTGTTGTCCGCGACCTGCAGCACCTCGACCGGATGCTCGCCGAGCCTGAGGCTGGTCCCGGCCTCGGGGATCGTTTCCAGGTGCTCGATGATCAGCCCCGAGATCGTGCGTGGCCCGTCGGTCGGCAGGTCCCACCCGAGCGTGCGGTTCACCGCGCGTACGGAGGCGCTGCCGGTCACCACGTAGCTGCCGTCCTCGTGCGGCAGCACGTCCCGGCTCAAGGAGCCCGGCTGGGTCGTGAAGTCGCCGACGACTTCCTCGAGGATGTCCTCGAGCGTCACCAGTCCGAGCACGTCCCCGTACTCGTCGACCACGAATGCGATGCGCCGCTTGAGCTTGCGGAAGGCAATCAACTGGGCCTGCAACGTGGTTCCTTCCGGGACGAACAGCGCGTCCCGCTGCGTCGCAACTTCCCGCAGCCGCTGCCGGTTGAGGAGGCCCGCGGCCAGTTCATTGGCGATGCGCTTCATGTGAACGACGCCAATCACGCGTTCCAGGTCGCCGTCGTACAGCGGCAAGCGGGTATGCGGGGTGCGCGCCAGCAGGTCGACGATCTCGTCCCAGTCCGACCGGAAGTCGACGCCGATGACGTCGCTGCGCGGCACCATGATGTCCTCGACGGTCGACTGCTCGAGGCTCAGCAAGGCCTGGACCATCTGCCGGCGGTCCTCGGGCGCGGTCGCGAGCAGGTCTGCCATGTCCTCGAGCGCCCCGGCTATCGTCCCGTCGTTCGTCTCGCCCTCGCCACGGGCGGTCGGCATCAGCCTGGCCAGGGGTTTCAACAAGACCGCCGACGCGGCGGCAAGCCAGGGCGCGCGGGCACCGAACAGACGCAGCCGGCCCTGCTGTTCCACGAGATGCAGGAACGACAGGGAGACGACGGCCACGATGCCCGGCAGGGCGAAGCCCTTCGCACCGAAGGCCACCGCCACCAGCACGATCGCCGCGAGCAGGAAGACCCTGAGTACGGCGCCGGCCCGGCGTATGCGGACCGGGTCCCCGGCACCGCGGAGGTGGGCGGTCCAGTGCGGCGCGGCCCCGATCCTGCGGGACAGCCCGGTAAGCGCCGCCTCGAGCAGTGCCAGCAGCACGGACAGCCCTGCGACCAGCAATGCCGCGGTGGCGGGACTGAGGGGCAGGCTACTCAAGACAGGGGGGTCGGGTGGCCACGTCCCGGCCATTGCAGCAAGCGCTGCCCACCCGAGTCAAGGCGCCCATGGCCTCAGCCCCAGTGGCGGTCGAGCAGGACCTCGAGGACGAACTTGGTGACGAAATAGGACATCACCAGAACCACGAAGCCCGACAGGACCAGCCGCCGCGCCTTGCGGCCGCGCCAGCCGAAACGATACCGGCCCAGCAGGAGCACCCCGAATATCGCCCACGCGACGAGCGCCAGGACGACCTTGTGGACCAGTCGCTGGCCGAACAGGTCGGTGACGAACAAGGCGCCGATGAGCAGCGTGGCGGACAGGGAGATGAAACCCAGGGTCAGCAGCGTGAAGACCGCGTGTTCCATGCTCTCCATCGGCGGGAGCGCGGCGAGCCATTTCGCCGGCTGGCGGCTGCGCAGGGCGGCCTCCTGGGCCGCCAGTACGAGGGCGAGCAGGGCGGCTGTGGCCAGCAGGCCGAAAGCGAGCGCAGACAGCGTGATGTGTGCCGCCAGCGGCCAGCCCGGGTCCGTTGCCTCGCGGATCGTCGAAAGGCTGCCGGTGCCGAGCGCCAGCGCGGCTGCCGTGGCCAGCAGGATCGCCGACGGGGCCCTGAAGTGCAGCCTGAAGGCGAGCAGCGCGCCGATCGCGCCGACCACCAGGCCGAACATCGACAGGCTGTCCGCGATGTCCAGCGCGTAGCCCGCCTCGGCGCGAATGGTCGTCGAAAGCCAGCCCAGGTGCGCGAGCACCGCCAGCGTGGCCAGGTAGGCCCCGGCTCCGGCGACACGGTCAGTCCGGCGCCATGCGGTCCATGCCGCGAAGCTGGCGGCCACCATGTAAAGGCCTATGACGACTATTCCGTACAAGTTGGATCCGCCTGTGTGATGGCCGTGATTGTACGGCAACGCCGGCCCCGCACGCAGGGCCTATAATCCCGGACCCTGCAGCCGGTCCCGCGGGACGGGGCAGGCTGAATTCCCAAGCGAGGCCGCTGCAAACATGTTCGAGACCCTGACCGATCGCCTGTCCCGCGCCGTCGACACCCTGCGGGGCCGGGGGCGCCTGAGCGACGAAAACATCGCCGACACGCTGCGGCAGGTGCGCCTGGCCCTGCTGGAGGCCGACGTGGCGGTGCCCGTGGTCAAGTCTTTCACGGACGCGGTCAAGGCGCGCGCGGTCGGGGCGGAAGTGTCCCGGAGCCTCACTCCGGGCCAGGCTTTCGTCAAGATCATCCACGACGAGCTGGTCCGGGTCATGGGCGAGCCTGCCCAGGGCCTCAATCTGCGCGCCCAGCCGCCCGTCATCGTGCTGCTGGCGGGACTGCAGGGCGCGGGCAAGACGACCACGGCCGCCAAGCTCGCCAGGCACCTGATCGAGACGAAGAAGAAGAAGGTCCTGCTGGCAAGCACCGACGTCTATCGGCCGGCCGCCATGACCCAGCTCGAGCGGCTCGCCGGCCAGGTCGGCGCCGACTATTTCACCGCGGACGCCGCGGCCACCCCGGTCGAGATCGCGGGGGCGGCCGTCCAGCACGCGCGCCGCCACGGCCATGACGTGGTCGTTGTCGATACCGCCGGCCGGCTGCACGTCGATGCCGCGATGATGGACGAGGTCCGGGCGGTCGACGCGGCGATCGAGCCGCTGGAGCGGATCTTCGTGATGGACAGCATGGCCGGCCAGGACGCCGTGAATGCCGCGCGCGCCTTCAACGAGGCCCTGGCCCTGACCGGCGTGATCCTGACGAAGGCGGATGGCGACGCGCGCGGGGGCGCGGCCCTGTCGGTCCGTCACGTCACCGGCAAGCCCATCCTGTTCCTGGGCGTCGGCGAGAAGACCGAGGCCCTGGAGGCCTTCCACCCGGAACGGGTCGCGTCGCGCATCCTCGGCATGGGCGATGTCGTCTCGCTGGTCGAGCAGGTCCAGTCCCAGGTTGACCAGGACCAGGCCCGGAAACTGGCCGACAAGCTGACCAAGGGGCGGGGATTCGACCTCACGGACCTGCGCGAGCAGCTCGGGCAGTTCCAGAACATGGGCGGGCTGGCCTCGATCATGGACAAGCTGCCGGCCGGAATGGTGCCTCCCGGAGGGGTCGGGCAGGTCGACGAGCGACAGATCCGGCGGCAGATGGCGATCATCGACTCCATGACGCCCGGCGAGCGGCGTCGGCCGGGAATCCTCGACGGATCCCGGAAGCGGCGTATCGCGGCCGGGTCGGGCGTCCAGGTCCAGGACGTGAACCGGCTGCTCAAGCAGGTCACCGAGATGGAGAGAATGATGAAGCGGCTCAAGGGCGGCGGCCTGCGCAAGCTGATGCGCGGACTGGGCGGGCGGCTGCCCGGGGGGCTGCCCGGGGGCTTTCCGCGACCCCGCTGACCCGGGGCGGCGGTTGTCTGTAACTATTTAACTCTTCGCCATTTTTAGGTAATATGCGCGGCTCTTTGGCGGGCGGACGATTCCGGCCGGCCAGTCCTGCGTACCCGGGGGGTGCGCGTAGCTTTTGATCCCGAGGACAGATTCGATGGTGACGATTCGATTGACGCGTCGTGGTGCCCGGAATTCGCCGTTTTATCACGTCGTCGTCGCGGACAGCCGCAAGCGGCAGGGCGGCCCGGTACTCGAGCAGGTCGGCTTCTTCAACCCGGTAGCGCGCAAGCAAGACAAGAAGATCGAGCTCGACGTCGCCCGGATCGATCACTGGGTCGGCACCGGTGCGCAGATGTCGGATCGGGTGCGTGCCCTGGTGACCGCGTACCGCAAGCAGGCGGCCAACGCCTGAATTCGCGATGATCAGCCGGGCCATGACGGGTGATCCGTCGGGACCGGCCGGGCCGGTCGGGCCGGGCATTGTGCTCGGCCGGGTAGCCGGACCATTCGGAGTCAAGGGCTGGGTGAAGGTGAAGTCCTACACCGAGCCCACGGAGGGCATCCTCGGCTACCGGGACTGGCACGTTGACGTGCCGGGCGCGGGACCGAGGAAGCTCAGGCCCATCGAGGGTCGACGCCACGGCAGCCTGGTCGTAGCGCGGCTCGAGGGGGTCGACGATCGGGATGCCGCCGCGGAACTGGTCCATTGCGAGATCAGCGTGCCGCGCGGCGACTTGCCGCCGGCGGGTGAGCGCCAGTACTACCTGGCGGACCTCGAGGGGCTGGCAGTCGTGACGACTGACGGGTATGCGCTCGGGCGGCTCGACCACTTCGTCGAGACCGGAGCCAACCCGGTGATGGTGGTGCTGGGTGAGCGCGAACGCTGGCTGCCGCTGGTGCCGCGCTTCCTGAAGGAGGTCGACCTCGCTGCCGGGCGCATCGTGGTCGACTGGGACCCGGACTTCTAGGTTGATGGCGTTGCAGTTCGAAGTCGTGACGCTGTTTCCCGGGTTCATCCGGGCCTACCTGGAAGAGGGGGTCGTGGGACGCGCGGCTGCCCGGGGCCTGCTGCGGGTCGGCACGGAGGACCCGCGGTCGCACGCGATCGACGTGCACCGCACCGTGGATGACCGCCCGTACGGGGGCGGACCGGGTATGGTGATGAAGCCCGAGCCGCTGGCGGCCGCGATCGGCGCTGCCGCGGCGAGGTTGCCGCCCGGAAGTCCGGTGGTGGCGTTGAGCGCCCAGGGAAGGCCTTTCGACCAGCGGAGGGCGAGGGACTTTTCGGGCCTGCCCGGATTGCTGCTGGTGGCGGGACGTTACGAGGGCGTGGACCAGCGCGTGCTGGACGCGCTGGTGGACGAGGAACTGTCGGTCGGGGACTACGTGCTGTCGGGCGGCGAACTGCCCGCGCTGGTCGTGATCGATGCGGTGGCGAGGCTGCTGCCCGGTGTGCTGGGCGACGCGGACTCGGCGGAGCAGGACTCGTTCTCGGACGGGCTGCTGGACTGGCCGCACTACACGCGGCCGGAAGAGTGGGACGGCCTGCGGGTTCCTGAGGTGCTGCTGGGCGGGCACCACGAGGAGATCCGCCGCTGGCGCCTGAAGCAGGCGCTCGGGCGGACCTGGCAGGGACGGCCCGCGCTGTTGAGGCAGCGCCGGTTGAGTGACGAGGAGCGCGGGCTCCTCGAGGAATACTGCGCCGAGGCGGGAGTCGAACCGCCTGGTCGCTCGGATTGATTCGACATCGGGGACAAACCCATGAGCAAGATCGTTCAGGACATCGAAGCGCGGGCGGCGACCCGGGAACTGCCGGATTTCGGGCCCGGCGATACCGTCATCGTTCAGGTGAAGGTCAAGGAAGGTGATCGCGAGCGCGTCCAGGCCTATGAAGGCGTGGTCATCGCCCGCAAGAACCGCGGGCTCAACAGCTCGTTCACGGTGCGCAAGATTTCGCACGGCGAGGGCGTGGAGCGCGTGTTCCAGAGCCACAGCCCGTCCATTGCCGACGTCAAGGTCAAGCGTCGCGGCCACGTGCGTCGGGCCAAGCTCTACTATCTCCGCGATCGTTCGGGCAGGTCGGCCCGCATCGAGGAAAAGATCGGCTGACGCGCGGCCGTTCGAAGGCCCGCAACGACGACCGGGGCCCACGGGGCCCCGGTCGTTTTTTCATTGGGGCCGAGGTCCTGCGCAGGGGCTCGCGGCCCGGTAGACTGTCGTTCTGCCACGGCCGCGATGGCTTCAAGGACG
>DATHZW010000117.1:0-9150 GCA_035458405.1 Steroidobacteraceae bacterium
GGCAAGGGCGGGGTTCCGCCTGGAGCGACTGTCGGCTTTCGGAGCGAAAGGGGGAAGCCCCGGCCGCAGCCGGCGCTCCGAGCCGCAGGAGCTGCGCCAACGTCAGGGCGCGGCCGCCTGTCGGGCCAGTCCACCCTGCGCTCGCTCGGAAATCCGCAACTCGCTCGCTGCAGGGGGCTGGCCCTCCCGCGACCGCGCGGACGGGTGCCGCGCCCGATGCCGGAGGCCGCGGCAAGGGCGGGGTTCCCCCTGGAGCGACTGTCGGCTTTCGGAGCGGAAGGGGGAACACCCCGCCCGCAGCCAGCGCGCCGTCGGTATCACAGCATTTCTCAGGCAGGAACGTCAGGTACCCAAGCGGGTTCTTGTCCCTGTTGTTACGCGACGCTACTTCTACAGCGAATCGAGCGCCTGCCTGAAGTCGGCGATCAGGTCGTCGGGATGCTCGATGCCGATCGACACCCGGATCATGTTCTCGCTGATGCCGAGTTCGGCGCGTCTTTCGGGTTCGATGTCGGAGTGGGTCATCGCGGCCGGATGCGACGCCAGGCTCTCGGTGCCGCCCAGGCTGACGGCCAGCTTTACCAGCTGCAGGGCGTCCAGCACCTTGAAGGCCTCCGCCTCGCCTCCCTTGACGAAGAACGAAAACGTCCCTCCCGGCGCCAGGCACTGGCGGGCGTACAACTTGCCGTCGCGGCTGTCGGGATCCAGGAAGCCGAGGAAGGACACGCTCTCGACCTTCGGGTGCGACTTCAGGAACGCGGCCACCTTGACGGCGTTGTCCACGGACTTGCGGAACCTGATTTCCAGGGTCTCGAGGCTGCGCATCAACAGCCAGGCCGTGTGCGGGTCGGTCATCGTGCCGAGGATGGTGCGCATGAGGTGCACCGGCTCGAGCGCGGCCTTGGCGCCCATGCAGGCGCCGGCCACGACGTCGCTGTGCCCGCCGATGTACTTGGTCAGGGAGTACACGACGATGTCGCAGCCGTGTTCCAGCGGGCGCTGCCACAGCGGCCCGAGGTAGGTGTTGTCGACGATCACCGGCGGCCTGAATCCCTGGGTCGACTCGAGTTCATCCGCAAGCCGGACGCAGTCCGCCAGGTCGACCAGCGCATTGGTCGGATTGGCGGGCGTCTCGACATAGATGGCCGCGATCCGGCCCAGCCCGCGCCCCTTCTCGATCGCCGCGCGTCGCGCCGCCGGTCCCGTGCCGGCCAGGAAGTCCACCGTCCTGATGCCGAAATCCGGCAGCACCTTGTCCAGGAGGTAATCGGAACCGCCATAGACCGGCGTGCTGTGCACCACGACGTCACCCGGCCGGCACAGGGCGAACAGGCAGGTGGAGATCGCGGCCATGCCACTGGAAAAGGCCAGCGCCCGCTCCGCACCGTCCCAGATCGCGAGCCGCCCCTCGAGGATCTCGAGGTTCGGGTTGTTCAGCCTGGAGTAGATGAGGCCCGTCGATTCCTGTGGGGCCGGCTCCTTGAGCCCGTAGGCGAGTTCAAAGAAGCGCTTGCCTTCGGCGGCGGAGCGGAAGACGAAGGTCGAGGTCTGGAAGATGGGGCACTTCACTGCGCCCTCGGACAGGCCCGGAAAGTACCCGTAGCCCATCATCAGCGTCTCGGGGTGCAGGCGCTGCCCGCCGATCTCGGTCACGTCTCGATTCAGCCAGGTCATCGGGCGCGCTCCAGAATGATGATGGGGGCATTATCCGCCCCATCAGGAGCCCGCGCGACCCGGGATCGATCAAATCTCGATCTGCTCGCCGATTTCGGTCACCCGACCGGGCGGCAGGGAGAACTGCTGTGCGGCGAAATGGGCGTTGCGCGTCATGAATGCGTACAGCTGCTTGCGCCACCGCGGCATGCCGGCGATCCGTGTAACCACCACGTGATCGCGGCCCAGGAAATAGTGGGTCTCGGCCGGCAGGAAGGCCAGCCCGCTGCGCTCGGCTTCCCGCAGCAGCGCAGGCACGTTGTGCGTTTCCATGAACCCGCAGCGGGCCACCACGCGGAACAGGCCGGGCGCCAGCTCGTGGACCTCGACGCGATGTCCCTTGCGGGAACGAGGCTGGTCGCTCGTTTCCAGGGTCAGCATGATGACGCGCTCGTGCAGCCCGCCCTGGGTCTCGAGCATCCTCTGCAAGGCGCCGGGCACCGCGTCGGCATGCCTGTTCAGGTAGACCGCGGTGCCGGGCGGGCGGCTCAAGCCGGCACCTGCAACCCTGGCAAGCAACTGGCGCATCGACATCTGCCGGCGGGCAACCCGATCCGTGACCAGCAAGCGGCCGGACTGCCAGGTCACCATGATCATGAGGAACGCGGCGCCGGCCAAGAGCGGCAGCCAGCCACCATGCGGGATCTTCAGGCTGTTGGCCGCCAGGAAGCCCAGGTCCAGGGCGATCGCCAGGCACATCACGGCGAGCATCAGCCGTTCGCGCCGTCGCTCGCTTCCTGCCAGCCAGGCGATCACCAGCACGCTGTCGATCACCATGGCCAGCGCGATGGCGATGCCGTAGGCCGCCGCCAGGTTCTCCGACGAACCGAAGGCCAGCACCAGGCCGATCGTCGAGAACAGCATGATCCTGTTGGCCGACGGCACGAAGACCTGGCCAATCGATTCGCCCGAGGAGTGGACGACCGAGAACCGCGGCAGGAATCCGAGTTGCAGCGCCTGGTGCGCAATCGAGAACACGCCGGAAATGACCGCCTGCGAGGCGATGACCGTTGCCGCGGTCGACAGGATGACGAGCGGCACGAGCAGCTGCCTGGGCGCCATCAGGAAGAACGGGCTGGCCGAGGCGCCGGGATCCGCGAGGACCAGCGCCCCCTGGCCGAAGTAGTTGAGCACGAGCGCAGGCAATACGAGCCCGAACCAGGCGAGGCGGATCGGCCGCGGACCGAAGTGGCCCATGTCCGCGTACAGGGCCTCGCCGCCGGTCACCGCCAGGAACACGGCCGCGAGCACGATCAGCGCGCTGCCACGGTTCTCGAACAGGAAGACGACCGCGTGGCGCGGATCCAGCGCGGCGAGCACGATCGGATGCTGCGCGATCCAGCCGACGCCGAGCGCGCCCAGTGCCAGGAACCAGAGCACCATGACCGGCCCGAACATCTGGCCGATCGAGCCCGTGCCACGGCGCTGGACGGCGAACAGGCCCAGCAGGATCCCGATGACCAGCGGTGTGACCAGGCCCGCGAAATCGTCGTTGATGACCTCCAGGCCCTCGACCGCCGACAGCACCGAGATCGCGGGCGTAATGGCGCCATCGCTGAAGAACAGGGTCGTGCCGAAGAGCCCCAGCATCACGATCACCGAACGCGGCAGCCGGGAGCGACGGGACAGCAGCAGCGCCATGAGCGCCAGCGCACCGCCTTCTCCCTGGTTGTCCGCGCGCAGGATGATGGTGACGTACTTGACCGAGATGATCGCCGTCAGCGCCCAGAAGATCAGCGACAGCAGCCCCAGCACGTTCTCCGGTGTCGGCACGGTGCCGTGCACGTCGTCGAAGCAGGTCTTGAAGGCGTACAGGGGGCTGGTCCCAATGTCGCCGAATACGACGCCCAGCGCCGCCAGTGCGAGCTTGGAGGCCGAGGCCTTCGAGGCTGGGTCCGGGTGCAAGGCGCCTTCCACCGGGGCTCGATTGGCCCCTGGCCGCCAATTCTATCTCCCCGCGCTTGGGGGCGCGCTGCTCAAGTACGGGAACGTCGCGAAGACTGCGCTCCGGGACCGGCCGGACGGGCGTACATTGGCGGCATGCCACCACCACAGGCAGCGACATGAGTGACAACTGGTACCGCGTCGCCCCGGCGGTCGACATTCCCGTGAAAGGCATGCGGGCATTCAGCGTGGGCGGTCGTGACGTCGTGGTCTGCAACACGCCAGAGGGCTTGTTCGCGCTCGGCAACACCTGCAGCCACGCCGAGGCGAGAATGAGCGAGGGGCGGCTTCGCGGCTGCAGGATCATCTGCCCGCTGCACGGCGGGTCCTTCGACGTCCGCAACGGGGCTGCGCTTGGCTCGCCTGCCGTGTCGCCGCTACGCAGCTACGCGACCCGTGTCGTCGACGGGGAAGTCGAGATCGAATTGGGGGACAGTCCGCCCGTTTCCTAGCCGGGGCCGATGCCCTGCCCGCGCGGGCGGCAGGCGCTGCGAAACAGGCAGGCGTTCACCGGCTCAACGAAGCGGGACGACCGCGCCCCTGCCCCGCTTCAGGTGCAGCCGCCGGTTGACCTCCGGCGGCAGGTCGTCCCGGTGATGAATGGCGATCACCAGCCGGGTGCCGCTGCGCGCCAGCCTCGACAGCCCGGCCCGGAGCTCGCGCCGCCGCGCGGGGTCGAGCCCGGTGAAAGGCTCGTCGAGCAGCAGCAGCCCGGGCTTCTTGACGAACGCGCGGGCGAACAAGGCCATGCGCAGCTGGCCATAGGAGACTTCACGCACCGGGCGGCGAGCCAGCGGCAGCAGCCCGAGCGAATCGAGGGCTGCGCGTGCCGCCGATCGCTCCCGGCGGGTGGCGGGCGTGTGCAGCCCGACGCTGTCGCGCAGGCCACTGACCACCAGTTCCTCGAGCGTGGATGCCGGGTCGTAGTCCGCCTGCAATTCGGGCGAGACGATCGCCATGCGCTGGCGGATCTCGTCCAGGGAAGTCCCCGCCGGCTGCCCGCGGCGCAGCAGCTCGCCGCCCAGCGCCAGTGGAAAGCTGCCGTACAGGACGCCCAGGAACGTGCTCTTGCCGCTGCCGTTGCGGCCGGTGACGGCCCAGTGCTCGCCGTCACGCAGGGCCCAGTCCAGGCCGACGAGCGCCGGCACTTCCTCACGGAACACGTGGGCTTGCCGCAGTTCGAGGTACGGCCGCCGGGAATTCGCGCCCCGTGAGGCACCGGCGCGCCCGGCACCGGGGGTCCCCTCGCTTCGCCCGAGGCGCTGCAGCGCCTGGCGCAGGGGCACACGGCGGACCCTGCCCGCCTCGACCCATGCGGCATGCGTGATCCCCGCGGGGACGTCCTCGACCCGATGCGCGGTCGCCACCAGGGTCGTCCGCGTGCGCCGCAAGCCGGCCAGCGCCCGGGCCAGCAGCCGCCGATGGCCGTCGTCGAGGCCGTTGAACACCTCGTCGAGCAGCAGCAGGCGCGGTCTCGAAGCCAGCGCCCGGGCCACCAGCGCCAGCCGTCGCTGGCCGTAAGAGACCTCCAGCATGCGGGCCGAGGCGACGTCGGTGAGCGCGAAGCGCGCCAGCAGCCCGTCGACCCGGCGCCGGCCGGCTGCGGTGGGAACCTCCAGCGGCAGGTCGGTGCCCGACAGTCCCGTGGCCACGACCTGCTCGAGCGTGTGGTTCCAGCCGTAGCGCGCGTACTTGTCCTGCGACTCCGCGCCGACATAGGCCACCCTGTCGCGCAGGTCCACCAGGTCCAGCAGGCCGCCCCGGGCGTTGCAGTAGGTCCGCCGTTCGCGGCCGGTGGGGGTCGGCCAGCGCAAGCCGCCGAGGAGCTTGACCAGCTGCGTCTTGCCGGCGCCGTTGGGGCCCAGCAGCAGCCATTTCTCTCCCGGCATGACCTCGAAGTCGACCTCCTCGAGCACCCGCCTCCCGGCCAGCCTGAGCCCGCAGCGGTGCAGCGAAACGCCGATGCCTGGCATCCTCAGGCGCCCCTCATTCGCGGACGAACCACGCGAGGCCATCCCGGCCCACGCGGTCTTCGCGCTCCAGCTTCAGCAGGTGCGCGAGCAGCGTGTGGCCCGCCAGTTCGTGCAGCGACGGATCGACGTCCTCATAGACCGCGACGAGCAGCTCCTCGAGCGTGGCCGCTCCGGCCAGGCGCAAGGCCTGGTGGGTCTTCGTCTCGCGTCCCAGGCGGTGCTCGATGAGCGCGTCGATCACCTGCAGCGGCCGTTGCAGCATGGGTCCGTGTCCTGGCGCGATCGTGGCGAGCGGCATCTCCCGCAGGCGCCTGAGTGAGTCGAGGTAATCGGCCATGTCCCCGTCCGGCGGCAGAATCACCGGCGAGGACTGCCCGAGGATGTGGTCGCCCGTGAACAGCACGCCGCCCTGCTCAAGCAGGAAGCACAGGTGGTTGGATGCATGCCCCGGCGTCGCGACGCAGCGCAGCGCCACGTCGGCAAGCACCACGCGCTCGCCGTCCGCGGGCTGGGCGTCCGCCCGGAATCGCCGGTCCTGGCGACTGGCTTCCGGCGCCGCCCTGCCGACCACGAGGGCGCCCGTGCGTTCGCGCAGCAGGCGCGCCGCCGGTGAGTGATCGCGGTGAGTGTGCGTGACCAGGATCCACGCGATGCGCCCGGCGCCGGCAGCGGCGACGGCCTCGACGTGCGCCTCGTCCGCGGGCCCGGGATCGATGACGGCAAGCTCGTCCGTGCCCACGAGGTAGGTGTTGGTTCCCGGCCCGGTCAGCGGGCCCGGATTGGGGGCGACGATCCGGATGATGCCCGGCCCGATCGCTTGCGGCCGGCCGGGCGTGAAGTCAGTGCTCAACGGGTGCGCTCCGGCGGGGAGAGAAGACTATAGCGGATGGCGGATGGCGGATGGCGGATGGGAGGACAAGAGATGATCAGGGGCAAGCACCAGGCGGGAGCAGATGTCCCGATGGGGATGAAAATCAGGCAAGTGCCTGAAATCAGTACCATGGCCCGTGGCGATCGAAGGCGTACCGGCGACCGGGGATGGCCGCCGGCGGGCCGGGGGTCTTCCCCGGGGCACGCTGTGGGTTAGACTGCCGCGTGTCGTCGACGGGCCCGCAGCCCCGGACCAGAACCTAAACCGAGGAATCGACCGATGAACAAATCCGCCCTTGCAATGTGCGTCCTGCTTGCAAGCCTCGCCACCGGCGCGGCGCAGGCCACCTGCATATACCCGCGCGAGCCCGAGAACATCCCCGACGGCGCCACCGCCACCTACGATGAGATGGTCGCGGCGCAGAAAGCCGTCAAGCAGTTCGACGCCGACATCAGCGCTTATAACGCCTGCCTCGACATGGAGCTGCAGGCCATCCTCGCGGACCCGAGCCTCGATGAGGCCCGCAAGGCCGAGCTCGGTACCATGCAGTCCAAGAAGAACAACGCCGCGGTCGACCACGCGCAGGCGGTGGCCACGCGCTTCAACGAACAGCTTCGCGCCTACAAGGACGCGCAAAAGAAGGAGTGAAGGTCGGCGGCCGCACCCGCGCCGCGCGCAACGCACAGACCATGGGCGAGAAACACAAGGCTCCGGTTGTGACGCTCGGCGACCTGCCGGGAATCGCCGACGCGCGCGGCCGTCCCCTCAGGGACCTGCGCATCTCGGTCATGGACCGCTGCAACTTCCGCTGTCCCTACTGCATGCCGCGCGAGACCTTCCACGAGAATTACCGTTTCCTGCCGGCCGCGGCACGCCTGTCCTTCGAGGAGATCCTCCGCCTGACGCGCCTGTTCGTCGCCGCCGGGGTCCGCAAGGTACGGCTGACAGGCGGCGAGCCGCTGCTGCGCTCCGGCATCGCCGACCTGGTCGGCGAGCTGTCTGCCATCCCCGGCGTGGACGACCTGGCCCTGACCACCAACGGCATGCTGCTGGCCCAGCACGCCGCGAAGCTCAAGGCCAACGGCCTGCGGCGCGTGACGGTCAGTCTCGACAGCCTGGATCCCGCGGTATTCCGCCAGGCCAGCGGGGGCTTCGACGGCATCCAGCGGGTGCTCGACGGCATCGACGCGGCGCGCGAGGCCAGTCTCGCCCCCATCAAGGTCAATGCGGTCGTGCAGCGCGGCCTGAACGACGGCAACGTGCTGGACCTGGTCGAACGTTTCCGCGGCACCGGCGTGATCGTGCGCTTCATCGAATACATGGACGTCGGCAACCGCAACCACTGGATGCCGGACAGGGTCGTGCCGTCACGTGAGCTCAAGGAACTCATCGAGACGCGCTGGCCGCTCGCACCGGCGGCGGCCGGTTATCGCGGCGAGGTGGCCGAGCGCTACACGTTTGTCGACGGCGCGGGAGAAGTCGGCTTCATCTCCTCCGTGTCCCAGCCTTTCTGCGGCGACTGCACCCGGGCGCGGCTTTCGTCCGAGGGCGTGCTCTACACCTGCCTGTTCGCCACCGACGGCACCGACCTGCGGGGACCGCTGCGCGCCGGCGCTGCGGACGAGGAACTGCTGGCGAGGATCCGCGGAATCTGGCGCGAGCGGGAGGACCGCTACAGCGAGCAGCGCAAGGCGCTGGGCCGCAAGCGCTCCCTCAAGAAGATCGAGATGTACTACATCGGCGGTTGAAGATGCTTTCACACGTGGACAGCGACGGCCGCCCGGCGATGGTGGACGTCAGCGACAAGCAGGTCACCCGGCGCAGCGCCACCGCGACCGCCATCGTCAGGCTCCCGGCCGCGGTGGCCGGGACGCTGCGCGCCCAGGGCTTCAACACGGCGAAGGGCCCGGTGTTCCACACCGCGATCATCGCCGGCACCATGGCGGCCAAGCGCACCCACGACCTGATCCCTTTCTGCCACCCGCTGGGCCTGGAGAAGTGCCGTATCGAGGTCGACTGCGACGACGCGGGCGACGTCCACATCACCTGCACCGCGTCGGTCCACGGCCGGACCGGCGTCGAGATGGAGGCCCTCACCGGCGCATCGGTGGCGGCCCTCACGGTCTACGACATGTGCAAGGCCCTGTCGCATGAAATCGTGATCGCCGAGACGCGACTGGTCGAGAAGACCGGCGGCAAGAGCGACTTTCACGCCGCGGAGCGGGGCCGGTGATCCGGCTGCGCCTCAGGTACTACGCGCTGCTGCGCGAACAGGCCGGCCTCGGCGAGGAACTGGTCGAGACCGCGGCGGGCGACGCGGCCCGCCTGTACGACGAGCTGGCCGCCCGGCACGGCTTCAAGCTCGGCCGCGAGCAGCTGCGGGTGGCCGTCAACTCGGAATTCAGCGACTGGACGCGGCCGCTCGCCGACGGCGACGAGGTGGTCTTCATCCCGCCGGTGGCCGGCGGATGAGCGCCTTCGAGTTCAGCCGCCATCCGCTCGATCCCGCCAGGCGGGCAGCGGCGCGGGCGGACCCGGCAGCCGGCGGTTACGTGTCGTTCGAGGGCTGGGTGCGCAACGAAAACGAGGGGCGGGAAGTCCGCCGTCTCGATTACGAGGCGTTCGAGGAGCTCGCCGTCAAGGAAGGCG
>DATHZW010000118.1:0-2710 GCA_035458405.1 Steroidobacteraceae bacterium
CGTCGCGCACCGATACCTCGATGTCCGCGATGTTGGTCTGCGGGTCGTAGCGAGCCACCCGTACCACGGCGTCGTACAGGTAACGCCGGGTCCGCAGCACGCGTTCGCTCTCTGCCATCTGCTGGGCACTGAGCTTGTCGCCCGACCGGAAGGTCAGCTGGGTCGCGGCTGCGTGGCCGCGTGTCTTGTAGTGCAGGGCGTTCGCGGCGCGATACACCCAGTTGTCCTCGCGGGGGTCGTCCAGGTCGAAGATGTCGTAGACCTTGACCAGGACCTCCCCGACCACAGCACCTCGCGCCTCCAGCTCCTCCGGCGTCGGCAGCGATGCACCCTCGGCGAGCGGGACGATGCGCGCGGGATCCCAGGGCGCGGCCCGGTCCGATACCCTGGCCCCATCAGCGGCCATGGGCAGCGCAGATGCCGCCAGCACCAGCGCCGCCAGCCAATGACGGTTCGTCACGCCCGGCTCATGGAATCAGCACGGTCGAGCCGGTCGTGCGGCGTGCCTCCAGTTCTCGGTGCGCCTGTGCAGCGTCCTCCAGGGGGTAGGTCTGCCCGATGCGGACCTTGACCGCGCCGCTGGCCATGACGCCGAACAACTCGGCCGCGCCGCGCGCGAGGTCCGCGCGCTTCGCGATGTAGTGGAACAGCAAGGGCCGCGTCAGGAACAGGGAGCCGCGCCGCGCCAGCTCGAGCGGCGAGAACGGCGGTACGGCGCCCGAGGCATTGCCGTAGGTGACCATGAGCCCGAGCGGCCGCAGGCAGTCGAGCGACGCGAAGAAGGTGTCCTTGCCGATCGAATCGTAGACGACCGGCACGCCCTTGCCGCCGGTGATCTCGCGCACCCGGGCGGCAAGGTCGCCGCGGCCGAGCAGGATCGTGTGCTGCGCGCCGTGCTGACGGGCGAGTTCGGCCTTTTCGCCGCTGCCCGTGACCGCGATGACCTCCGCGCCGAGGTGGCGCGCCCATTGCACGGCGATGATCCCGACGCCGCCCGCCGCGGCATAGATGACCACCGGGTCGCCCTTGCGCACGCGATACGCCCGGCGCAGCAGGAACCACGCCGTCAGGCCCTTCAGCATGACGGCTGCCGCCTCCCGGTCGGTGACGGCATCCGGCACCCTGACCAGGCGGTCGGCCGGCATCACGCGGTCGTCCGCATAGGCCCCGGGTTGCGAGTGAACGTAGGCAACGCGATCGCCGACGGCCAGGCTCCTGACGCCGGGCCCCGTCTGGGTCACGACCCCGGCGGCCTCCATCCCGAGACCGGACGGCAGGGTCGCCGGATACAGGCCGGTGCGGACATAGACGTCGATGAAGTTGAGCCCGACCGCCGTCTGCTTGATGCGGACCTGGCCGCGGCCGGGCCTGGCGACCTGAACTGGCTCGAGACTGAGGACCTCGGGGCCCCCGATGGAGTGCAATCGGATGGCGCGCGACATGATCTCTCCCTGCAGCGGGATATCATGCATTAGACGCCGATTGCGGGGGTAATCAATCGCCAACAGCCGAGGTCGGTGCGGAAACGCGCCGACAAACAGACCGCGGGGCGGTCAGGGCCCGGACAGCGGGCTGCCGGCGAAGGCCAGGTCCTCGACCGGCCGGCCGCCGATCAGGTGCTCCTGGATGATCCGCTCGAGGTTGCCGGGCGTTGCGCGCTGGTACCAGGTGCCTTCCGGGTACACGACGGCGATCGGCCCGTCCCGGCAGATGCGCAGGCAGTCGGCGCGTGTCCGCAGGACGCCGCCGTCGACGTCCGCGAGCCCAAGTTCCTTCAGGCGCTTCTTCAGGAATTTCCAGGAGGCGACGGCTTCCTCGGCTGGCGCGCACTTGCCGTGGGTGCAGAGCAGGATGTGCCGCCGGGCGCTGCCGAGCCGCAGCGCGCTGGCCGCGGCATCGAGGCTGGCGGCGGGCTCGGTCAAAGAGCCGACTCGTCGGCCTCGCCGGTGCGGATGCGGACGACGCGGTCGATCTCGGTGACGAAGATCTTGCCGTCGCCGACCTTGCCGGTCTTGGCCGCGCCGATGATGGCCTCGACCACCTGTTCGACGATGTCCTCGCGGACGGCTACCTCGATACGGGTCTTGGGCACGAAGTCGACGACGTACTCGGCCCCACGATAGAGCTCGGTGTGCCCCCGCTGGCGGCCGAAGCCCTTCACCTCGGTGACGGTCATTCCCGAGATGCCTATCTCGGACAGCGCCGCGCGCACGTCGTCGAGCTTGAAAGGCTTGATGATGGCAGTAACGAGCTTCATCGCATGCTCCTGGTCTTGGGAGATTGGACCCCCTGTGGATTGCAGATTCTATGCCGGGAACGGGTCCCTATTGAAATCAGGAACTTGCGAAACCGCTTCGGCTCCACACGCACCAACATGGAGCAGCGTTACCCGGTCGCGCGCCCCGCTGGTGCGAAGCATGGCGCAGGCCGCTGCAAAACACACGCGCCGGCCGGTACTCTGGCGGCCAGGCCATCCTGGCGACAGACCGGCACCGGAGGCGCCCGCTGCATGGAAGACACCATCGTCATCGTCGGCGCGAGTCACGCGGCGGCGCAGGCCGTCGACAGCCTGCGCCGCGAGGGACATGCGGGGCGCATCGTGCTCGTGGGCGACGAGCCGCAGATCCCCTACCAGCGGCCGCCGCTGTCGAAGAAATACCTGTCCGGCGAGTTCGAGGCCGACCGTCTGTGGATCCGCCCGAGGGAATTC
>DATHZW010000119.1:0-4956 GCA_035458405.1 Steroidobacteraceae bacterium
CAGGTCCTGAAGAAGTACGGCTCTTGCGGGACGCCGTTCTCCGCCTTGCAGGCCTCGACGCAACGGTTGCAGCCGATGCACTTCTCGACCTCGATGCCCATGCCGTACCGGGGGCCGTCGCCTTCGCCGCCCGGATGTTTCGTGGTCGATGCCTCGGCCTCGGTGGACCGTGCAAGCGCGTTCAGCAGTCCTGCAGCGGGGATGAAGAGGATGGCGTCCTTGAGGAAATCACGCTTGTCCATCAGTTCCCCTCCGGCAGGTGCGGGTAATGACATTGCCAGCACAGGAAGGTGTCGCCGTGCTGGTTCATGTCCACCTTGGGTGCACGCGACACCCCGTGTTCGCTGCTATGGCACTGGCCACAGAACTCGCGGCTGTCGGGCTTGCTGGGCCTCGACGAGCGGGGCTGGATCTTGTGCTGCTCCTCGGCTTCGTGGCAGGTGGTGCAGGCCAGCAGCGCATGGCTCGACAGGGCCTTGGTGCTCGCAATCTGGCCATGGCACGCGGAGCATTCCTGCGGCGTTTCCGGCGGCACCGGATCGTGCGGGTCATGGCAGGTGATGCACGGCTTCATCGGGTTGTGGTTAGCCTGGTTGATCTGCGGGAAGCCGGTGGGCCGGGACGGGTCGTAGCCGTGGCAGACCGGGCAGAACTTCCGGTCCCGCGGTGCCGGCGGCTTCGCAGACTTCGGGGCTTCCGCATGGCCAAGCGCGGGGCCGTGGCAGGTTTCGCAGGCCACATTACGGTGATAGCCGGCGCTCTTGGTCTCGAACTCGTCGGTGTGGCACTGCTTGCAGACACTGACGCCGGCGTAGCTCGCCTGCTTGGCGCGCTCCCGCTCGGTCGCGGCCACCTGGTGAGGCTTGGCCGAGAACATGTCTGCAGGAAGGACGACAAACCGGAGGACGAGGATCAGCCCCAGCAGCGCGGCCAGCACGATGCCGAGACGTGTAACTTGTTCAGGAATTTTCACCGCCTACCCATCCGCTCAGTACGAATCGAGATGAATCGCCTAGGCACGATCGTCGGTACGGTTCCGGAATCAGCCAACGCTTGGCCCACCTTGCCCGCGGCGCCCTTCCTTGGGCGTCGTCATTCTGGACGACGGTGGAGACGAACCCCCTGGAACGTGCCTCAAAGCTTGGCGCCATATTAGGGGGTCGGACGGGCGTTGAATCTAGGTAATTTCAGCACTGGAATAGCGGCAACCGACCCGCCCGGCGTCAGCGGATGAAGTCCTTGACCTGGGCCGGGCCGGGGACCTTTTCGTAGCGCAACCGGCCGACCTGTATGGCGATCACCGGCCGTGTCACGAGGGTAAAGACCAGCACGCCCAGGGCCCACACGCCTGCCGTGATCAGCAGTTCCTTGCCCGTCGGCGTGTACTCGAAGATCTCGCCCAGCGGCGTAGGGATGAACCCCGGGATGACCAGGCCCATGCCCTTCTCGATCCAGATGCCGATGAATGCCAGGACGCAGGCGACGTTGAGCGTCACGATGTTCCGGCGCAGCGGGTGGATCATGAGGATGATCATCGCGGTGACGTTCATGGTGAGCGCCGACCAGATCCAGGGCCGCAGCGCCCCGAAGTCGCCTATGCCCAGGAACAGGTAGTGGATCGACGCGGCGTGCGCGCCTTCGTTGTAGAAGTCGGTGAACAGCTCGACGCCGACGAAGAACACGCTGATCTGCAGCGCGAAGGTCATGATCAGCGCCAGCAGGTCGATCACGCTCTGGCTCACGGGGTAGTCGGTGAACTTCCTGACCGCCTGCAACACCATGATGATCAGGGCCGGTCCCGAGGCGAAAGCCGAGGCGATGAACCGCGGGCCCAGCAGCGCCGTATGCCAGAATGGCCGGGACGGGTTGGCGGAAAACAGGAACGCCGTCACCGTGTGGATCGAGACTGCCCAGAACATCGCGATCACGACCAGCGGGAAGTACAGGTTGAAGTTCGGCTCATGTCCGCGGTAGCGCGTGAACAGGATGTAGAACGGGATCGCGATATTGAGCACGAGGTAGCCGCTCAGGACCACGATGTCCCAGGCGAGCAGTGAATGCGGGAAGTTGAAGCGGCCAATCCCCGGCAACGCGTGCCACAGTCGCTCCGGGTGACCGAGGTCGAGCGTCACGAAGGTCATGGCCATGACGACCGCCGCGACCGCCATGCCCTCGCCGATGAGCACGACCTCCTTGACGTCCTTGCGGTCGAACAGGTACGCAGGAATGACCAGCAGCACTGCGGCCGCGGCAATTCCGACCAGAAACGCGAAGTTTGCGATGTAGAAGCCCCAGGACACCTGGTCGCTCATGCCGGTGATGACGAGGCCATCCCGGACCTGGTCGAGGTAGTTCCAGGCGCCGACGGCGACGATCATCGCCAGCCCGCCGAGCCAGGCCCAGTAGCCGGGCGGCCCGCGAAACATCTCCCGCAGGGAGTCTGCAAAGAAGCGCAGAAGTTTCATATGGTTTCCCCGCCGGTCATGAGGCGACCCTAGTCCGAGTAGTACCAGAACTTGGGGTCGGTACCGAGCTCCTCCTTGAGCCTGAATACCGTCTTGTGCTCCAGGATGTAGCGAATCTCGCTCTTCGGGTCGAGCAGGTTGCCGAAGACGCGCGCCCCGGTCGGGCAGGCCTCCATGCAGGCCGGTTGCCGGCCTTTCCGGGTGCGCTGGACGCAGAAGTGGCACTTCTCGACGACGCCTTTGGGCCGCGGCCGGTTTCCCAGGTAGTGGGTCTCCGGATTCAGTTCCTCTGCCGGGATCTGCGGATTGGTCCAGTTGAAGTGCCGGGCCCAGTAAGGGCAGGCGGCCATGCAGTACCGGCAGCCGATGCACCAGTCATAGTCGATGACGACGATGCCGTCAGGCTCCATCCAGGTCGCCTCCACCGGGCAGGCCTTGACGCAGGGAGGGTCGTCGCACTGCATGCACTGCACGGGCAGGTAGAAGTGACCGTCCCGAGGCACGGTCTCGTGTTCGTAGTAGTGATCGGAGTGTTCCAGGTTGAAGTCGCCCTTCTTCAGCTCGAGCACGCGGATGTACTGGACCTGCGAGTCCCTTCCCTGGTTGTTTTCCTTGACGCAGCCGGCGACGCATTCCCGATATCCCTTGCAGCGCGACAGGTTGATCGCGTAGCCGAAGACGACTCCCTCCATGGGGGGCGTGTTCTCGCACTTGATGTCGACGCCGAAGCGTTCCTTGGCGCGCCTCTCGACCCGCTCCAGAGCGGCCTGGACTTCCTCAGGCGACATCTTCTGGTAGTGCTTCTGGAAGAAGCCGCCCAGGGCGTCCTTCAGCGTCTGTCCGCCCCAGGCCGGGGTGGGGAGACTGGCCGCGGCGACCGCACCTGCGGCCCCGACGCCCAGCCCCTTGAGGAAGCGACGCCGGGCATCATCGAAGGTCGGCTGCGGGGTGTCGTCGTCTTCAGTGTTCACCTGCGGTCCCCCCCTGCTGGACGGCTTCGTGACGCTGCCAGACCGATTCCGGCCGGTGTACCTCGCCGTCCGGCCTCTCCATGCCGGCCCGGACCGGCGGCGCCGCCACGGGCGCGCGCGGTTTGATCGACGGAGAGTGGGCGTCGTGGCAATGCGTGCAGTTGTACAACACGCGCTCTCCCTGCCAGACCTCGAGCCGCTTGCCGTGCGAACCGTAGTACCAGTCGCGTTGGCGGTTGGCGTGGCACCCGCCACAGACGATGTAGGCCTCGTCGAAGTCGACAGGCTCCTTGAGCATCGTCCACAGCATGTCGCGCTCGTCCATCGAGTGGCACTGGATGCACCACAGTCGGCCGCTGCCGTGATCCAGCTCGATGTCATGCGGCGAGTCCAGTTCGCGGATCGTGTCGCTCGCCTCCATGAACTCGTGGCACTGGCTGCAGGGGTAGAAGAACAGGTCATCCCGGCGCGGCAGGACCTGGAAAGAGGGCGCGTCCGGGTAACCCTTGAAGTGCAGTTGCCGCTGGGTCGCGTCCTGTGGCTCGTCCCCCGCCGCCACCCCGTTTACCGCGAAGCATGACCACAGGGCCGCAAGCGACAGCGCGAAGATCCGGACCGGCGACGAAATACCGCGACATACCGGACTGGCGGCGAACGAGTCGTGCGTCACGTGGACCCCCTTCGAACGAACCCGAACGGCCGGGCAGCAGCCGCCCCGGCACCCCCCGGTTTCGGTCTGCACAATTCAGTCATGTCCCGGCGCGCATGGCCATAGAGGATTTCCGCGATTGCCCGGGGGCCGGATCGGGGGCGGTCGAGCCGGGCTCAACGATAGCTGGCGTAGTAGGCGAGCAGCGCGTCGATGTCCCCATCGCTCAGCTTTTCCGTCTGGCGGCGCATGCTGGGCGGTTGCTTGCGGTGCCCGCCCCGGTACTGGGTCAGGGAGTAACGCAGGTATTCGGACCACTGGCCGTGCAGGATGCTCTTCTCGGCGTCAGCCGGGCTGTCGCCGTGGCAGACCTCGCAGTAGTCCTCGTGCAGATGGCGGCCCTTCTCGACCAGCGCGGGATCGAACGGCTGGTTGGCAGGTACGAACGGGAAGGCCGCGAAGTGCTCCGAAAGCTCAAGGATCTGCTGGTCGTCGAGTTCCTCGGTGATCTTGCACATGCGCATGACCGGACCGCAGTCGCGCAGGCCATCGCGGTAGGCGTGCAGGGCGTCGACCTGCAGCGCGACAGGCAGGCCCGCAATGGACGGGTAGGCCGCCTCATCGCTGATTCCCTGCTCGCCGTGACAGATCGTGCATTTCTGCAGGAGTCCCGGATCGATCGCTGCGGCCGACAGGGCGACGAACCCCAGGGTGATGCCCCCCAGCCACGCGGTCGCGGATTTGGTCTTGTTCATGTCTCGGTTCTCCGTCGCTCTGTTCGATTAAGCCGATCACTACTGTTTACGGGTTGAGCTGGTTCAGGAGATCGGGGCTCTCCTCTTCCTGGGCGATGATCGTGTGGCACAGGCCG
>DATHZW010000120.1:0-4156 GCA_035458405.1 Steroidobacteraceae bacterium
CCTGGAAGTTGTAATCGTCGTAGACGCCCATGGTCCGGGTGATCTCGACGTGCATCTGCTTGCCGAGCTTGACCTCGCTGCTTTCCGACATCAGGGCGATGTCGGACTTGCCGGTGACCGGGTTGGTGGCGCAGCCGCCCAGCACGCACAGCGTGACCGCCGCTGCGGCCAAACCCCACCCGGTCAATCTGTACATGGCGGATCCCTCGTCGCTGGCGCGACCACCGACGGTCGCGCAACCCGGCCGCGACCTGTGCTGCCTATATGGCCGCCCCCCGGTGAGGGTCACAAGGCGGAGTCCTTACTATGACTCCGGTGATCGCAGAAAGTTGGTCTTTGGAGACGCCGGGCATGCCTGGCACCGCCGAAACGAAAAAGGGCGCCCACAGGCGCCCTTTCGTCTCTGAGCCCGAGGCCTCGCTCAGGTGGAGAGGCCGTAGCGCTTGCGGAACTTGTCCACGCGGCCGCCGCTGTCGACGATCTTCTGCTTGCCCGTGTAGAACGGGTGGCAGCTGGAACAGACCTCGACCTGCAGGTCCTCGCCGAGCGTCGAGCGCGTCTGGAAGGTGTTGCCGCAGGTGCAGGTGACCGTAATCAGCGCGTACTTCGGATGGATGTCAGCCTTCATGACCGTTCTCGCCGTGCGTCCCGCGGGCGGGACGTTTCTTGAAGAGGGCGCGCAGTCTAGCGGGGCTTGCGATCTGGCACAAGTTGGTGCCGCGAAGGGTCGGTTCGCAGGGGTCCCCGGGGCGGGGTCTGGTCCGGCTGATCGGGCAGACCCGGCCGGGGGCGAAGCTAAGTAGCTAGTTTAGAACGGCTTTTTTCTTATCCACAAAAGTTGTGGATAACTCTGTGGACTATCGGCTGGCGCTTGGCCCCTCAGGGCGGCAAAAACGCGTTTGTGTCAGATTGATTAAATTTTGATCAGGGCATTTTGACCTATAAAAACATGAACTTAGGTCCGTACAGTTAACGCGAAGTGGCAACAATGTGACGAAAGTGCCGGTCCTGCTGTGACCTGCCTCCCGCTGTGCACAACTGCTCTGCCCCGCTGGCCGACCGACCCCCGGTGGGCCGGCCGTTCGTCGGCCCGGCCGCCGCCGCGTGGATCGCGCGGGCCGCCGGGAATCCGCAAGGAGTCTGTAAGTGTCTGGCAGGACTGGCAACTCCCCCCTTCCTTGCGCGAGGGGCTGTCATGTGGAGCCGCTCTGGCCCTGGGTCGCAGCCGGCAGGAATGCGGCCTGGACGTCGTTCAGGAAGCGCAGACCGAGGGCCGTCGTCTTCAGCCGGTCCGTCGACCGGTCTATCAAGCCCCGCGCGGCCAGCGACTCCAGCGTCGGCCGCAGTGTCGCGGCCGGCAGTCCTGTGGCCGACTCGAAGGCGTCGAGCGTGGAGCCCTCGATGAGCCGGAAGGCGTTCAGCGCAAATTCGAATGGCAGTTCCGCCGGGTCGACCAGCCGGCGGATCGAGGCGTCGCCGGCCGTGACCCGTGCCACGTATTCGCGCGGCATGCGGGGCTTTTCCGTTCGCAGCACGCCGCCGGGCGTCGTGATCTTTCCGTGCGCGCCGGCTCCGATGCCCAGGTAGTCGGCAAACGTCCAGTAGGCCATGTTGTGGCGGCAGCGGCGACCAGGCTTTGCGTAGGCCGAGACCTCGTACTGCAGGAAGCCCGCGGCGCCGAGCATCACCTGGCAGCCGAGTTGCATCTCCAGGGTGACGTCGTCGTCGGGCAGCTCCGGCGGGCGATGAAAGAAGGCTGTCCCCGGCTCCAGCGTCAGCTGATAGTGCGAAAGATGGGAAGGCTCCAGCGCGATGGCCGCCTCGAGGTCGGCGAGCGACTCGTCGACCGACTGGCCCGGCAATCCGTACATCAGGTCGAGGTTGAAGTTCGACAGTCCCGCGAGCCGCAGGTCCGCCACCGCGGCGTCGATCTCGCCCGGAGAGTGGATTCGCCCCAGCGCCTTGAGCTGGCTGGCCGAGAAGGACTGGGCCCCGATCGAGACGCGATTGACGCCAGCCTCGGCATAGGATGAGAACCGGCCTCGCTCGATCGTTCCCGGGTTGGCTTCCAGCGTGATCTCGGCGTCCGGCGCGAAGGGTAACGCGCCGCGGATTCCGTGCAGCAGCCTGTCGATGGAGGCGGCGCTGAACAGGCTCGGCGTGCCCCCGCCAAGGAAGACCGACGCGACCGTCCTGCCTTCGGCCAGATCGAGGTCGCCGACGAGGTCCGCCAGCAGGGTGTCGATGTAAGCATTTTCCGGGAGTTCGGCCGGCGCCGCGTGGGAATTGAAATCGCAGTAAGGACATTTCCGGACGCACCATGGAAAATGCACGTACAGGGCCAAAGGCTGCGTCATTTGAGCATTGTACTCGCGGCAATCCGCATTGATTCCTGCAATGCGTCATGACAGTCTCGACGGCCTCTGCTGGCAGGGGCCAGTGGGCCAGAACCGGATGGAATACCTATGAGCAGTACCTATGAGTAGCAACAAGTTTCAGCTGACCAACCTCGCTACCGGCAAGTCCAGTGAGCTCGAGGCACTCCAGGGCAGCGTCGGTCCCGACGTCGTCAGTCTCGCCAAGCTCTACAAGGAGCAGGGCGTGTTCACGTTCGATCCGGGCTTCATGGCCACGGCGTCCTGCGAGAGTCGCATCACCTACATCGACGGCGACGCCGGCGTCCTGCTGTACCGCGGCTACCCGATCGACCAGCTGGCCCAGCACAGCTCGCACCTCGAGGTCGCCTACCTGCTGATCAACGGCGAGCTGCCCAACGCGACGCAGTTCAACGAGTTCAACGACTCGATTCGCCGGCACACCATGCTGAACGAGTCGCTGCTGAACATGTTCCACGGCTTCCATCACGACGCGCATCCGATGGCGATGGTCTCGGCGATCGTGGCGTCGATGGCGGCCTTCTATCACGACACCATGGACATCTACGATCCGAGGCAGCGCGAGATCTTCTCGCACCGGATCATCGCCAAGATCCCGACCATCGCGGCGGCCGCCTACAAGCATTCCCTGGGCCAGCCGTTCGTCTACCCGCGCAACGACCTCGACTACACCAGCAACATGCTGAACATGTTCTTCTCGGTCCCCTGCGAGTCCTATGCGGTCGATCCGCTGCACGCCAAGGCCATGGACCTGCTGTTCATCCTGCATGCGGACCACGAGCAGAACGCCAGCACCTCGACGGTGCGCCTCGCCGGCAGCACCGGTTGCAACCCCTACGCGGCGATTTCCGCCGGCGTCTCGGCCCTGTGGGGCCCGGCGCACGGCGGCGCCAACGAGGCGGTGCTCGAGATGCTCGAGGAGATCGGCAGCGTCAAGAACGTGCCCGAGTTCCTGCGCCGCGTGAAGGACAAGGACGGCGGCGTGAGACTGATGGGCTTCGGCCACCGCGTCTACAAGAACTTCGACCCGCGCGCCAAGATCATCCGCGAGATGTGCCACAAGGTGCTCGGCCAGCTCGGCGGCGCCGAAAACCCGATGTTCGAGCTGGCGCTGAAGCTGGAGGAAATCGCGCTGCAGGACGACTATTTCGTGTCCCGCAAGCTCTATCCGAACGTCGATTTCTACTCCGGCATCATCTACAGCGCGCTCGGCATCCCACGCTCGATGTTCACCGTCATGTTCGCCCTGGCGCGGACGGCGGGCTGGGTGTCGCACTGGCTGGAAATGATCGCCGACCCGACCATGAAGATCGGCCGCCCACGGCAGCTGTACCTCGGCCCGACGCAGCGCGACTACCTGCCGCTGGTCAAGCGGAAGTAATTTGAAGAGGTGCCGGGCACCGTTTCGGTGCCTGGCACCACGATCGCAGGTGTCTGGCACCCTTCGGGTGCCTGACACCTCTGTACCGTGTCGGTGCCAGACACCTCTTTCTTTACGACTGTGTCAGCGCCGGCCCCGCGTCCTCCAGGTCCGCCAGCGCCTCCACTTCCTCCAGCGTCGCCCGCCGCATGGGCTTGCCGTCCACGGGACTGAGCGGCGACTGCCGGATCCCGTCGGTCGGGAAGATGATCGCGTCGACGTCATGACCGCCGCTGGCGAACTGGATCGACGGGA
This sequence comes from Steroidobacteraceae bacterium, assembly GCA_035458405.1. Taxonomy (GTDB): domain Bacteria; phylum Pseudomonadota; class Gammaproteobacteria; order Steroidobacterales; family Steroidobacteraceae; genus SG8-30. The sequence goes on from DATHZW010000120.1 coordinate 4,072, forward strand.
AGGCCAGCGACTCCTCGCGCAGGAACTTGACGCGCCGTTCGCCGACTCGATGACGGACGTGCCGGTCCAGGAGCCGGATCGAGAC
>DATHZW010000121.1:0-3070 GCA_035458405.1 Steroidobacteraceae bacterium
GCGCTGCCCAAGCTCGAGGGCACCGTGCACGTCAACATCGCGTTGATCGTCAAGTTCATGCCCAACTACTTCTTCAACCCGGCCGAGTTTCCCGCCGTGGCCGCGCGTACGGACGCGAGCAACGACAGTTACCTGTTTGCCCAGGCCCCGACGCGCGGACTGGGCAAGATCCGGTTTCACGACTCCCAGCTGGCCTACGACCCGGTGGAACTGCCGAACGTTGCCCTCTTCAGGGAACAGACCGGCACCTTCAAGCGCCTGTTGGCCACGGCCACGCCCACGGACGCGCAGCAGAAGGACGTCGACTTCCTGCTGGCGGTGGGCGAACTGTTCGCCCTGGTCGTCTATGGGCAACTGATCCTCGAGGCGGCTCCCCTGCATGGCACGGACGACGACACGCTGGACCAGATCTTCGATTTCATGGTCCGGGATTTCTCCCGGCACGCGCTGAGCCTCTACAGCAAGCCGTCCGCCACGGAGGCCCAGATGGCGCTGTGCCAGGCGATGATTCGCCGGCCCGTGGTCGATCACGCCCGCTACCAGCGGGTCTGGCAGTCGGTGCACGCGCTCGACGGCGCCTATGCCATGAACCCGTAGATCGAAGTGCACAAGAGACGGCTACCGTAGCCCTGTTAAGTGTTTTCCACGCCCCGTTGACACCCGCGGGCCGCCGTCCTATTCTTTTGTCGGCGCCGATTTGAGCCTCAGCTTGCGGGCGCGTTAGAAATACAGCTAAAGCGAGCGAAGCAGAACCTGCTCCGCCCGTCGGCCGAGCGGGTTTTTTTGTCCCGCTCCCTCCCGCAAGCATCCGGCCAGCGTCGCCCGGCAGTCCGTGGGGACTTTCGAAGCAAACGTCGAGGCTGGATGTCCATGAGCAACATAGTCGTCTTGAAATTCGGCAGCTCCGTGCTGCGTTCGGCCGCGGACCTGCCCGCCGCCGTGGACGAGATCTATCGCCACGTTCGCGCCGGCCGGCGGGTGGTCGCGGTCGTCTCGGCGTTTGCCGGCGTGACCGACTCGCTGATCGAGCGCGCGCACAGCGTCGGCGGGCGCTCCGACCCCCACGCCTACGCCTCGCTGGTGGGCAGTGGCGAGCTCGAGTCGGCCGCCATGCTGACGCTGTCGCTGTCAACGCACGGGGTTCCGGCGCGGCTGCTGCCGCCCGAGCAATTCGCGCTGCGCGCCTACGGCGACCCGCTGGACGCCGAGCCGCACGATTTCGACGCGGCGCTGCTGCAGGAGACCCTCGGCGCCGTCGCCGCGGTCGTGGTGCCCGGATTCGTCGCCCACGACGGGCAGAATCGTACCGTCCTGCTCGGGCGCGGCGGCTCCGACTACACCGCGCTGTTCCTGGCCAGGCGCCTCGATGCCGACTGCATCCTGCTGAAGGACGTCGATGGCCTGTACGAGCGCGACCCCGCCTCGCCGGGACCCGCGCCGCGCCGCTACTCGCAGGTGACCTGGGACGATGCGCTGCGGGTCGCCGGCCGCCTGGTCCAGCCGAAGACCATCCGCTTTGCCCACCTGCAACGGCAGTCCTTCCGGGTCACGCGTACAGGCGCCGATCACGCGACCCTCGTAGGCCCCGGACCCTCGCTGTTGCACGAGCGCCCTCGTGTCGAGCCGCTGCGCGTCGTGCTGCTCGGACTCGGCACGGTGGGCCGGGGCGTCTACGAGCGCCTGCTCGCCCAGCCCGAACGCTTCGAGCTGGTACGCGCCGTGGTGCGTAACCCGGATCGGCATATCGCCTCGGGCATCCCGCCTGAACTGCTCTCCACCAATGCCTGGGACGCGGTCAACCTGGACGCGGATGTCGTGATCGAGGCGCTGGGCGGGGAATTTCCCGCGACGGAGGTGCTGCTCGCCGCGCTTCTCGCCGGTCGGCGGGTGATCTCCGCGAACAAGTCGGCCATTGCCCCGCACATCGACCGGTTTGCCCGCTACGCCTGCGCCACCGATCCGCAATTGCGCTTCTCGGCGGCGGCCGGTGGCGCGGTGCCGGTGCTGGAGACGATCGCTGGCAAGTCGGGCATCGTCGCCGTTCGCGGCGTGCTGAACGGCACCTGCAACTTCGTGCTCGACCGCCTGGCCGATGGCGCCTCCTACGCGGAAGCGCTGGCCGAGGCGCAGTCGCTCGGCTTCGCGGAGCCGGACCCGGGCGCGGACGTGTCGGGCCTCGACGCCGAATTCAAGCTGCGCCTCTGCGCTCGTGCCGCCTTCGGCGCGGCGCCGGGAGAGGTCGAGCGGCTCGGCATCGATGCGCTGGATGCCGTGGAACCCGGCGCGCCGGGACAGCTGCTGCGCCTGATCGCCGAGGTCCGCCGAGAGGATGGCGAGCTGCGCGCTCAGGTCGCGCCCCGCTGGCTGCCGCGGGAGGACTTCCTGGCCGGCGCACGCGGCGAGGAAAACCGGGTGGAAATCGAGTTTGCCGACGGCCGCAGGCTGAGGCTCGCAGGCAAGGGCGCGGGCCGCTGGCCGACGACCGCATCGATCATGGGCGACCTGTGGGAAGCGGCAAGGGCGGCGGAAGCCGCCGTGGTCTGCGATGCGCCGACGCGCCAGGCCGCCCTGGGGTAAGGACCGTGCTCAGCTGGTGCCGGACGAGTCCGAGACGCCGAGACGCTGCTGCATGATCGGGCTGGTGGTCGTGTACTGAAGGAACTGCCGTTTCCTGGGATAGACGTGGGCCTGGACGCCGAAGGCGGCGAGCGCGGCCTCGTGGAAGCCCGAGAGGATCAGCTTCTTCTTGCCGGGATAGGTGTTGATGTCGCCGATGGCGAAGATACCCGGCACGCTGGTCTGGAACTTCTCGGTATCCACCTTCAGGGCCTTGCGCTCCAGTTCGATGCCCCAATCGGCGATCGGGCCGAGCTTGGGATGCAGGCCGAAGAAAGTGAACACGTGCTCGCAGGCGACCTCCGCAGTCGAACCATCCACGCAGTTGACCGTCACGCCGGACAGGCGGCCGTCGCTGACGGTCAGCGCACCGATCTGGCCGGTCAGCTGCCGGACCTTGCCGGCTGCAGCCAGTTCCTGCATGCGCGCCACGCTCGCCGGTTGCGCGCGATAC
>DATHZW010000122.1:0-2734 GCA_035458405.1 Steroidobacteraceae bacterium
CGCCTTCAACAACGAGTTCGGGCGTCCCAACATCCTCGGGTATTTCCGCAGCTTCGAGCAGCAGCTCGCGACGGACCCGGACGGGACGATCCGCGGCTATCACAAGCCGATCATGGTTGCGGGCGGTCTCGGCTCGCTCCGTCGCGGGCACGTGGAGAAGGGCGAGGTCCCGGCCGGGGCCTGCGTCGTCGTGCTCGGCGGGCCGGCCATGCTCATCGGCCTCGGCGGCGGCGCGGCCTCGTCGGTCGGCAGCGGCGCCAGCTCGGCCGACCTCGATTTCGCCTCGGTGCAACGCGGCAACCCGGAGATGCAGCGCCGCGCCCAGGAGGTCATCGACCGCTGTGCCGCGATGGGACCCGACAGCCCGATCCTGCTGATCCACGACGTTGGCGCCGGCGGGCTGTCGAACGCGGTGCCGGAGGCGGTGGCGCACAGCCATCGCGGCGGCCGGATCGACCTGCGCGCGGTGCCGAACGACGAGCCGGGCATGTCGCCGCTGGAAATCTGGTGCAACGAGGCCCAGGAACGCTACGTGCTGGCCATCGCGCCGGCGCGGATCGCGGCCTTCGAGGCGCTGTGCCGCCGCGAACGCTGCCCCTATGCGGTCATCGGCCACACGACCGACGACGGCATCCTGCGGGTGCACGATCCCCTCCACGGCAACGATCCGGTGGACATCCCCATCGACGTGCTGCTGGGCAAGCCACCGCGCATGACCCGCGACGTGTCGCGCGCCGCCCGGCCCGGCGACGGTTTCGACGCGGCGGGAATCGACCCGGCGGAGGCGCTGCAACGCCTGCTGCGGCTGCCGGCCATCGCGGACAAGACCTTCCTGGTCAGCATCGGCGACCGGACCGTGGGCGGGCTGGTCAGCCGCGACCAGATGGTCGGCCCCTGGCAGGTTCCCGTCGCCGACGCCGCGGTCACGCTGGCCGGGTTCAAGGGCCATGCGGGCGAGGCGATGGCCATGGGTGAACGCGCGCCGCTGGCGCTGCTCGATGGCCCGGCCTCGGGCCGCATGGCGATCGCCGAGGCCATCACCAACATCGCGGCCGCCGACGTCCGCCGGCTGGCCGACGTGCGCCTGTCGGCCAACTGGATGGCGGCCTGCGGCCAGCCCGGCGAGGATGCGGCGCTGTTCGACACGGTGCGCGCCGTGGGCGAGGAACTCTGCCCGGCGCTCGGCATCGCGATTCCCGTGGGCAAGGACTCGCTGTCCATGCGCTCCGCCTGGCGCGAAGGCCGGCAGGAGCGGGCGGTCGTCGCGCCCGTGTCGCTGATCGTCTCGGCTTTCGCGCCGGTCGGCGACGTCCGGCGCGGCCTGACGCCGGAACTGCGCCGTGACGTTGCCGCCAGCCTGCTGCTGGTCGACCTCGGCGCGGGCCGCAACCGTCTCGGCGGATCCTGCCTCGCGCAGGTCTACGGGCGCCTCGGCGCGACGCCGCCGGACCTCGACGATCCCGCGCGGCTCAGGGGCTTCTTCGCGGCCATCCGGGAACTCGCCGACGACGGCTGCCTGCTCGCCTATCACGACCGCTCCGACGGCGGCCTCGCCGTCACGGCGCTCGAAATGGCGTTTGCCGCGGGCGCCGGCGTCGAGCTGGACCTCGGCGAGACGCCCTCGGCGGCGCAGGCGCTGTTCAGCGAGGAACTCGGGGCGCTGGTCCAGGTGGCGGACGAGCGGATCGCGCATGCGCGGTCCGTGTTCAGCCGGCATGGTCTCGACGGCTGCGTGCATCAGATCGGCCGGCGCAGCGACGCGCGCCGTTTCCGGGTCGAGGCCAATGGCCGCGCGTGCATCGATGCGGACCTCGACGAACTGCGTGCCGCGTGGTCGGAAACGACCTGGCGCATGCAGCGGCTGCGGGACAACCCGGACTGCGCCGACGAGGAACAGGCGGCCAGGCTGGATGCTTCCGACCCCGGGCTGTCGTGGCATTTGTCCTACGATCCCGGGGAGGACGTGGCCGCGCCGTTCGTCGCCACCGGCCGGCGCCCGCGGATCGCGGTGCTGCGCGAGCAGGGGGTCAACAGCCAGCTCGAGATGGCGGCGGCGCTGGATCGTGCGGGTTTCGCCGCCGTGGACCTGCACATGACCGACCTGCTGGAAGGCCGCGTCACGCTGGACGGCTTCGCGGGACTGGTGGCCTGCGGCGGCTTCAGCTACGGCGACGTGCTCGGCGCCGGCGAGGGCTGGGCCAAGTCCATCCTCTTCAACCCGCGGGCGCGCGACGCGTTTGCGGCCTGGTTCCAGCGCCCGGACTCGTTCACGCTGGGCGTCTGCAACGGCTGCCAGATGTTGTCCGCGCTCAAGGAGCTGATCCCGGGCGCCGCGGCGTGGCCGCGCTTCGTCCGCAATCGTTCGGAGCAGTTCGAGGCGCGCCTCTCGCTGGTCGAGGTCTGCGAGTCGCCGTCGCTGTTCTTCGACGGCATGGCCGGCTCGCTGCTGCCGATCGCCGTGTCGCACGGCGAAGGGCGAGCCGAGTTCGCCGCGGCCGACGGACTGGCGGGCGCCGCCGGGCTCGCCGTCATCCGCTTCGTCGATAACCAGGGCCGGGTCGCGACGCGCTACCCGGCCAACCCGAACGGTTCCCCCGGCGGGCTGGCGGGCCTGACCACGGCCGACGGGCGCGTGACCGTGACGATGCCGCATCCGGAACGGGTGTTTCGCAGCGTGCAGAATTCCTGGCGGCCGCGGGACGCGGGCGAATACAGCGGCTGGATGCGGATGTTC
>DATHZW010000123.1:0-6928 GCA_035458405.1 Steroidobacteraceae bacterium
TATCTAATCCTGTTTGCTCCCCACGCTTTCGCACCTGAGCGTCAGTATTGGGCCAGAAGGCCGCCTTCGCCACTGATGTTCCTCCCGATATCTACGCATTTCACCGCTACACCGGGAATTCCGCCTTCCTCTCCCATACTCTAGCTATGCAGTCTCAAATGCAGTTCCCAGGTTGAGCCCGGGGATTTCACACCTGACTTACATAGCCGCCTACGTGCGCTTTACGCCCAGTAATTCCGATTAACGCTCGCACCCTCTGTATTACCGCGGCTGCTGGCACAGAGTTAGCCGGTGCTTCTTATTTGGGTAACGTCAGCCTACCGACGTATTAGGTCGGCATATTTCGTTCCCAACGAAAGTGCTTTACAACCCGCAGGCCTTCTTCACACACGCGGCGTCGCTGGATCAGGGTTGCCCCCATTGTCCAAAATTCCCCACTGCTGCCTCCCGTAGGAGTCTGGGCCGTGTCTCAGTCCCAGTGTGGCTGGCCGTCCTCTCAGACCAGCTACGGATCGTCGCCTTGGTAGGCCGTTACCCTACCAACTAGCTAATCCGACATGGGCTCATCTAATAGCGCGAGGTCTTGCGATCCCCCGCTTTCACCCGTAGGTCGTATGCGGCATTAGCCCGGCTTTCGCCGGGTTATTCCCCACTACTAGGCAGATTCCCATGCATTACGCACCCGTTCGCCGCTCGCCGCCAGGGTTGCCCCCGCGCTGCCGCTCGACTTGCATGTGTTAAGCACGCCGCCAGCGTTCAATCTGAGCCAGGATCAAACTCTTCAGTTCAAACTTATTGAGCTGAAAAGCGAGACCCAAGCTACTCCGACTTCGTCGATTTCTCGACATTGCTGGACTACTTGGTTACTCGCAATTGGCGCCCATGAAATGGACAACCTGACGCGAGTCCCCACACAAATTACCTGCTGCTTATTAAAGAACGCCCGGGCGGCAAAGCGCCAAGGTAGACCGCTCATTGTACGTTAGAACCTTGGGCTGTCAACACCTGTTGCAGTGCCGCAATCCTGGTTTCCACCGCCCTTTTTCAGGGACCCGAGCGATCGGGGGCCGCGCAGTATAGCGGGGCAAAACAGGGTGTCAACGGGAGATTGCGGATCGTGAGCCGTGAGCCGTGAGTCGTGAGTCGTCCGGGCGACCGGACCGGGCTCTCCGGGCCATCAATTCGGCCTGATTACCGCCGATTTCTTACGACTCACCACTCACCAGTCACGACTCACCTTTCGACGATGGTCACGCGCGCGAAGGACCGCTTGCCGACCTGCAGAACGTAAGTCCCGCCCGCGGCCAGCGCGGCATCGCGGTCGCCGACCCGCTCGCCGTCGACGCGCACCGCGCCCTGCTCCAGCATGCGGTAGGCCGCCGACGCGCTGGACACGAGCTGGGCCTCCTTCAGCGCGGCCGCGACCTTCAGGCTGGCGCCCGCCGCGGCAACGGTGACCTCGGGCATCTCGTCCGGCGTGGCGCCCTCGCGAAAGCGGGCGATAAACCCCGCCTTTTCCCGTTCGCCGGCGCCGGCGCCGTGGAACCGGTCGACGATCTCGACCGCGAGTTCGAACTTCACGTCGCGCGGATTGCGGCCCTCGGCGATGCCCGCGCGCAGTGCCTCGATCTGGCCGGTCGGACGGAACGACAGCAGCTCGAAATAGCGCCACATCAGGACGTCGGAGATCGACATGAGCTTGCCGAACATCTCGCCCGGCGGGTCCGTGATGCCGACATAGTTGCCGAGCGACTTGGACATCTTGCTGACGCCGTCGAGGCCCTCCAGCAGCGGCATGGTGATGACCACCTGCGGCTCCTGCCCGTAGTCGGCCTGCAGCTGCCGTCCGACCAGCAGGTTGAACTTCTGGTCCGTGCCGCCGAGCTCGACGTCGGCCTCCAGCGCGACGGAATCGTAGCCCTGCACCAACGGGTAGAGGAATTCGTGAATCGCGATCGGCTGGCCCGCCTTGTAGCGCCGGGAAAAATCGTCCCGTTCCAGCATGCGCGCGACCGTATGCTTCGCGGCGAGCTCGATCATCCCGGCCGAGCTCATCGAGCCCATCCAGCGGGAGTTGAAATCGATGAGCGTCTTTTCCGGGTCCAGGATCTTGAAGATCTGGTCCTGGTAAGTCCGGGCATTGGTTTCGACATCGGCCGGCGTCAGCCGCGGCCGCGTGGCGTTCTTCCCGGTCGGGTCGCCGATCATCCCGGTGAAGTCGCCGATCAGGAACACCACCTCGTGGCCGAACTCCTGGAACTGGCGCATCTTGTTGATGAGCACCGTGTGCCCGATGTGCAGGTCGGGCGCGGTCGGGTCGAAGCCGGCCTTCACTTTCAACGGCTTGCCGCGCGCGAGCTTGCGGGCCAGATCCTCCTCCAGCAGGACGTCCTGCGCGCCCCGGCAAAGTTCCTGCATCTGTTCGGCTGGTGTGGGCATCGATACTTTCCTGAGAACCGGGCCGCGGGGCTTTGTGCGCTGCGGCGGCGGAGCCGCAACTGTATGGGCAGGACCGCGGCGGCGCAATCCGCCCGCCCGGGCGATCCCTCGCCGAGACCCGCGGGCAGAAATGTTTCCCAACTTTATGAACTGGCTCAAGATACTCAAGTTGACGCCGCTATCAGCGGTTGATTAACGTGGCGGCTTGAATCCTGTCGGGGACGCGAATTCGTGGAAAACACTGGCGAGGCATCCGGTAACGCAATGAGCATGGTCGCCGGGGCGGCGGCTCATCCCAACCGGTTCGGCGTGTTTGCCGCGTTCCTCGTGGCCGGCGTCGCCATCGCTGCGGCGATTTCGCAGAGCCTCCCGCCGCCTGCGGCCGATGTGCTCCAGACGCCGGTGTCGACCGCGCGCGCCGTCGTGGCCGCGCCGGTCGAAATCCAGGAGCCCGTGTCCCCGTTCCAGTCCGCCGAGGTCATCATCCGCCGTAACGACACGCTGGACGCGATCTTCCGGCAGATGGAACTGTCGCTGGCCGACCTGGCGGAACTGCGCAACCTCCCCGACGTGCGCAGGAGCCTCGACATGCTGCGGCCGGGCGACATCATCATGCTGACGCACCTGAACGGCGAGCTGAAGTCGCTGACCCGCCGCCTCTCGGACACGGCGACGCTGTACGTGACGCGCGCCGGGCAGGGCTTCGATGCCGACATCATCGAGAATCCGCTGGAGATCCAGGAAACCTCGATGTCCGGCACCATCGACTCGTCGCTGTTCGGCGCCGTGAACTCCGCCGGGGGCAGCGACGGCCTGGCCGTGGCGCTGGCCGACGTCTTCAAGTACGACATCGACTTCGTCAACGAGGTCCAGCCCCGCGATCGTTTCGCGGTGGCCTACCAGCAGCAGTGGCAGGACGGCGCCTTCGTCCGCGACGGCGAGATCCTCGCCGCCGAGTTCGTGAACAAGGGCAAGACCTTCCGCGCCGTGCGCTACATCATGCCCGACGGCTCCGCGGAGTACTTCACCCCGGACGGCCACAGCGTCCGCAAGGCGTTCCTGCGCTTCCCGGTGGCCTTCGGCCGTGTCAGCTCGGGCTTCAACCTGTCGCGGCGGCACCCGGTGCTGAAGACCGTGCGCGCGCACAAGGGCATCGACTTCGCGGCGCCGGTCGGCACGCCGATCAAGGCCGCGGGCAGCGGTCGGGTGATCTTCCGCGGCGTCAAGGGCGGCTACGGCAACGCCGTCATCCTCGCCCATGCCGGCAGCGTGACGACCCTGTACGGGCACATGTCGCGTTTCACCCGCGGCCTGCGGGTCGGCGACAAGGTCAAGCAGGGCGAGGTCATCGGCTACGTGGGCATGACCGGCCTCGCGACCGGGCCGCACCTGCATTACGAATACCGTGTCGGCGGGGTGCACCGCAATCCCGCGACCGTGCCGTTGCCCAAGGCAGAGACGATTCCGGCCAAGCTGCGCGCGGACTTCGAAGCCAAGAGCGCGCCATTGCTGGCGCGGCTCGACGCCATCAGCGCCGGCGGCGGGACCCGCGTCGCCCTCGCCACGCCCTGACCGAATACGGCGCGCACGGCCGCCTGCCGGGCCTGCCCGGCGGGCCTCGGATCACATCGGGGAAGATCAGGCGGAGAAGGACGATCCGCAACCGCAGGTCGTCTTCGCGTTCGGATTGCGAATGACGAACTGCGCGCCCTCGAGGTCCTCGCGGTAGTCGATTTCGGCGCCGACCAGGTACTGGAAGCTGAGGGGGTCGACCAGCAGCGTGACGCCCTGGTTGGCGATCCGCTCATCGCCGTCCTCGACGTTCTCGTCGAAGGTGAACCCGTACTGGAAGCCGGAACAACCGCCCCCGGAGACGAACACCCGCAGCATCAGCTTGGGGTTACCCTCCTCACGGATGAGCTCGCTCACCTTGCGCGCGGCGGCGTCGGTGAAGATCAGGTCGTCCAGGGACGTGGCGGTTTCGGTCATGGCTGTCTGTCTGTCCATCAAGATATAGACCGATTCTACTCGGTGGCAGTTCCCGGGGTCAAAGAACCGCTGGCGTCGCCGACCAGCGCCTGCGCCCAGGGGAAACTCTGCCTGACCGGCTCCGGACCGCTCCGGTTGGAGCGGTATTCGAGCTGCACGGCGGCGGGCTTGAACCCCTCCGGCAGCCTGACCCCGACCTCGACGGTCGTGAAGTACCTCACCTTGAACTCGACCCGGTCGCTGCCCTCGGTGGAGACGTCGCCCAGCTTCAGTTCGGTCAGGGAACCGCCCCGGGAACCGCTGATGACCAGGGTCATCGACCCGCTGGCGGTGGCGTCCCGGGTTGCGGTCTGCACGAGCGTCACGACGATCGTATAAAGGTCCTTCTCCCCCGGCTTGATCGACAGCTCCTGGACCTTCAGGGTTCCACTGCCGAACTTCTCCTCGACCAGGCCCCGATAGAACTCGAGTTCCTGCTGCTGGCGCGCCAGCTCCGCCTGCAGTTCGCCGATCATCGCCTGGGTCTCGGACTGGGCCTCCCGGTCCACCTGCGTCGAGACCGCGCCGGCCGCCAGGCGGCGCTGGAGGCTGCCGACCTCACCGGTCAGTTCCTCCACGCGCGCCGCCAGCGCCTGGCGCTGCGTCAGCGAGGAGAAGGCGGAGTACCCGGCCAGGGACCGGCCGTATTCGAAGGCGGCGTACAACAGCAGGGCGCCGACCGCCAGAGCGGCCAGGCGACGCCAACCCGCTGCGGTCACAAGGAATTTCATCTCCCGGGGGGCCTGTCAGGGTTTGGCACGCGGCCGGCTCCTTGGTGTCATCCGCTCGTCCCACCAGTCGGGATGGGGCGGCGGGCCCCCGGCAAAGGCGTATTCGCCCAGTTCCTCGAGTGCCCGGGCGTAGACGCGGCGCTTGAAGTAGATCACCTCGCGTACCGGGTCCCAGTAGTCCGCCCAGCGCCAGCGGTCGAATTCCGCGGGGTGCTCGGTCGCGTCGAACCGCAGGCGGGACTCCGGCGCCGTGAGCCGCAGCAGGAACCAGCGCTGTTTCTGCCCGATGCACAGCGGCGTCGAATTGCGGCGACGGAATTGCGGTGGCAGGCGATAGCGCAGCCAGCTTCGTGTCCGGCCAAGCTCCTCCACGTCGCCACGCTCGAGCCCGATCTCCTCCTCGAGCTCCCGGTAAAGCGCCGTTTCGGCCCGCTCGCCGCGCAGGATGCCGCCCTGCGGAAACTGCCAGCCACGGGCGCCGGCGCGCCCGCCCAGGAACAGGCGGCCTTCGTCACTGATCAGGATGATCCCTACGTTTGCGCGAAAACCCTGCGAATCGATGTAGTCGTCCGTTGCCGGCACAAATGGTCTCCTTGCCCGATTGTTCCACACCGCCGAGGCTGCCGGCCAGACGGGATCTGCTTGCCCTGGCTTGCGGCGGCGGTCTAGCCTTCCCGACAACCTCGGACCGCAGGTGCCTGATGCCCCGCCTTTCGGCATTTTTCTTGCTCGCGCTCGCCGCCGTCGGCGCGCTCGCGCTGTCGGTCATGTTCGGCAGCACGAGCAAGGGCCTGGTGGAACTGTGGCAGCAGCTCTTCGTGCAGCAGGATCCGGTCATCCGCTCGATCGTCTTCGACCTGCGCCTGCCCAGGGCCGTCACGGCCTTCGCCACCGGGGCCACGCTGGCGCTCGCCGGCGTGCTGATGCAGGTCCTGCTGCGCAACCCGCTCGCCGACCCCTACGTGCTCGGGGTGTCGGGCGGCGCGGCCGTCGCGGCGCTCGGCGCGATGCTCGCCGGCCTGACCGGCTTGTGGATCGACGCCGGCGCCGCGGGCGGGGCGCTCGTGGCGATGTGGCTGGTCTTCGCCCTCGCCCACGGCCCCGGGGGCTGGACACCCGCGCGGCTGCTGCTGACCGGCATCGTGGTCGCCGCGGGCTGCAGCGCCGCCGTCAGCCTGATGCTGGCGCTCGCGGACGAGGGCCCGGTTCGCGGCATGTTGTTCTGGCTCATGGGCGATTTCACGTACGCCGGCATGCCGTGGCTGGCGCTGGCGACCCTGTTCGTTGCGGCCCCGGCCTGCTTTGCGCTCGCGCGGCCCCTCGACGTGCTGGCCCGCGGGGACCTCCAGGCCAGCATCGTCGGCCTGCCGGTGCGGCCCATCCGGATCGGCATCTACGTCGGCGCATCGCTGCTGACGGCGGTCGCCGTGACCACGGCCGGCAGCATCGGCTTTGTCGGGCTGGTCACGCCGCACCTGGTGAGGCTCGCGCTCGGGGCTTCCCACCGGATCGTCGTCCCGGCCGCGGTCCTGGCCGGGGGGACGCTGGTCGTGCTGGCCGACCTGGCCGCGCGCACGGTCGTCGCCCCCAGGCAGCTGCCCGTCGGCGCCCTGACCGCGCTGGTGGGGGTGCCGTTGTTCCTGGTCCTCATGAGGCGGCAGCGGCGCATCGCGTGAGAGGTGCCAGGCACCCCTGCGGAGGTGCCAGGCACCCAGAGGGTGCCTGGCACC
>DATHZW010000124.1:0-9278 GCA_035458405.1 Steroidobacteraceae bacterium
GACCGTCGCCAGCGACACAAGCGCTGCCAGCAGCGCCGCCGGCAGGCCCGTGAATGCCGAATCCGTGGACGTCACGCAATCTCTCCCTGGGCACCGTCGCCGGTACCGTTCAATGTTAACCGCGCGGGCCGCGCAGGGCACGCCTACATCCCGGTGCGCCGGCGCGCGCTGATGACGTTGCGGATCGACTTCAGCCGGGTCAAGAGGTGCGACAGCTGCTCCAGACCGTGGATCGTGACGGCCACGTGGATATCGGCCGTATTGGTGGCCGCATGGGTCGTGGTCGTCATGCGGAGAATCCCGAGCTTTTCCTCGGTCAGCACGGCCCCGACGTCGCGCACCAGGCCGCGGCGGTCGTAGGCATGGATGACGATGTCCACCTCGAAGCCGCTCTCGCCCGCGGCTCCCCAGGCGACGGTCAGCACCCGTTCCGGCTGGCGGCGGCGCATGCGCTCGAGGCTGGGACAACCCTCGCGGTGGATCGTCACGCCGCGCCCGACGGTGATGTAGCCGGCGATCGGCTCGGGCGGCACCGGGTTGCAGCAACGCGCGAAGGTGGAGGCCAGGTCACCGACACCCTCGATGTCGAGCCCCGTGGAGGGCTTGCGGCGCCTCGCGGCCGGCGCCCTGGTCACGATCGGCAGCGGGGCATTGGCCTTGATCCGCCTGTGGATCGCGCCGCTGACCTGGGCGACCGTCAGGTCGCCGGCCCCCAGCCCCAGGTACAGGGCCTCGGCGCTGGGCTGGCCGAGCTCCGCCAGCAACTCCGGCATGGCCACGGCGTTCTGCAGGCCGAGGCGCGCGATCTCGCGCTCGAACAGCTCGCGGCCCTCCTGGCGGTTCCTGCCCTCGTCCTGCCGCTTGAACCAGGCGCGCACCTTGGAGCGGCTGCGCGGCGAGGCCAGGTAACCGAGCTGGTCGATCAGCCAGTCCCGGCTGGGTTGCGCCTGCTTGCCGGCGATGATCTCGACGACCTCGCCGTTGGACAGCTTGTAGTCGATCGTCACCATCCTGCCGTTGACCCGGGCGCCGCGGCAGCGGTGCCCGAGTTCCGTGTGCACCTGGTAGGCATAGTCGAGCGGCGTGGCCCCGCTGGGCAGGTCCACGATGTCGCCCTTCGGGGTCAGCACGTAGACGCGGTCCTCGAACAGGTCGGCGCGCACGCGATCGAGGAAGTCCGGGTCGGCCTCGCCTTCGGCGGTGGGGGCGAGCAACTCGCGCAACCACTGGATCTTGCGGTCGTAGGCGGCGTCGCGCCCGCCGCCTTCCTTGTAACGCCAGTGAGCCGCGACCCCGAGCTCGGCATGCTCGTGCATCTCGCGCGTGCGGATCTGCACTTCGACGGGAACCTTGCCGGGACCGATGACGGCCGTGTGCAGCGAGCGGTAGGCGTTGTCCTTGGGGGTGGCGATGTAGTCGTCGAACTCGCCTGGAATGTAGGGCCAGCGGCCGTGCACCAGGCCCAGCGCCGCATAGCAGTCGGCCACGCTGTCGGTCAGGATGCGCACCGCGCGGACGTCGAACACCTGCTCGAAGCCGAGGTCCTTGCGCTGCATCTTCCTCCAGATGCTGTAGATGTGCTTGGGCCGGCCGGTGATCTCGGCCGTGATGCCGGCCTCCGTGAGCATGCCGTCGAGCTCCGCGATGATCGCCGTGATGTAGCGCTCGCGGTCCGCGCGCCGTTCGTTCAGCTTGCGGGCGACGAGCATGTAGCCGTCCGGCTCGAGGTAGCGAAAGGCCAGGTCCTCCAGTTCCCACTTGAGCTGCCAGATACCGAGCCGGCTGGCCAGCGGCGCGTACACCTCGCGGGTCTCGCGGGCCAGGCGCTGGCGCGCATCCTCGGGGAGGTCGCGCGCTTCGCGCAGGTCATGGAGCTGCTCGGCGAGCCGGACCAGCACCAGCCGCGGGTCGGTGATGACCGCCAGCAGCATCTTGCGCAGGATCTCGGCCTGGCCGGCCGACAGCTTGCGGTCCGGCGTCCAGCGGTCGGTGGTCCGGAAGCTGCCGAGCGAGCCGAGTTCGGCGGCGAAGCGCGCCGGCCCCTTGCCGAAGCGTTGCGCCGCCGCCTCGGCGGTCAGCGTCCCGTCCCGGATCAGGGGGGCGATCAGGGACCCGACGACGGTATCCTCGTCGGCCTCCAGCGACGCCAGCAGTTCGGCCACCGCGGCGGCTCGCCGCAGCGCGGGCGCACTGCCGGAATCCGGCGGCGACAGTTCCTCCGCGGCGGCCAGGGCGGTGGCGATCAGTCGTGAACTGGAGCTGCTTGCTGGGCTGGTGGTTTTCATCGCGGGGCGCGTGCCGGTGCCCGGCGTTTGCCGGTATCATACCTGCTTTGAGCGGACAGCCTGGCGCAGGCCGGAGGTCGCCGGTCGTCCAGTCTGCCGCGGAACGCCATTTTGGCGGTTTCCGGCACCAGGGGGCATTGATCACGTGCACGGTTTCCAGTCTTGATGCGGGCGACGCGTAGCCGGCGCTCACGGGGCCTGCGCCTGCAGGCCGGCGCCCTGCCGGGGAACGTCTCCGTTGCCGCGACGCCGGTCCGGATCCTCGGGCTTGATCCGGGGTCCGTGGTCACCGGCTTCGGCGTGGTGGACGTTTCGGCCGGCGCCACGCGCTACGTTTCCAGCGGCAGCATTCGCGCGGGCAAGGGCGAACTCGTGGCCCGGCTGCGGCTCATCTTCACTCACGTCGGCGAGCTCATCGAGGCCTATGCCCCGGGCGAGGTCGCCATCGAGCGGATCTTCATGCACGTCAACCCGGACAGCGCGCTGAAGCTGGGACAGGCCCGGGGGGCCGCCCTGTGTGGCGCCACGGTGGGTGGCGCCAGCGTCCACGAATACACGCCGCGCGAGGTCAAGCTGGCGATCACCGGCACCGGCGCCGCGGAGAAGACCCAGGTCCAGCACATGGTCAGGGCGCTGTTGAGCGTCGAGGGCAAGCTCGGGGCGGACGCCGCGGACGCGCTGGCCATCGCCCTGTGCCACGCGCACCACCGCGCGCTGGGCCGGCCGGGAGGCGCCCGATGATCGGCTTCCTGCGCGGCCTGCTGGTGCAGAAGCACCCCCCGGCGCTGGTCGTCGACGTCGGCGGCGTCGGCTACGAGCTCGAGGCGCCGATGTCCACGTTTTATTCGCTGCCTGCCGTGGGATCGGAGGTGAAGCTCCACACCCACCTGGTGGTCCGCGAGGACGCGCACCTGCTGTATGGTTTCGCCACCGAGGCCGAGCGGCGGCTGTTCCGCGACCTGCTGCGTGTCTCCGGGGTCGGGCCGAAGATCGGCCTGGCGCTGCTGTCGGGCATGAGCGTCGAGGCGTTCCTGCTCTGTGTCGAGTCGCAGGACGTCGAGTCGCTGGTGCGCGTGCCCGGCATCGGGCGCAAGACCGCGGAACGCCTGCTGATCGAGATGCGCGACCGGATTCGCGCGCTCGGCGAAGGCGTGGCGCTGCCGGGGGCTGGCGGCGCGGTGGCAGGCGGCGGGGGGGCGACGGCCGAGGCCTACGCGGCCATGGTCGCGCTGGGATACCGGCCGGCGGAAGTGACGCGGCTGCTCAAGAGCGTCAAGACCGAGGGCGTCGCGACCGAAGAGATCATCCGCGAGGCGCTCAAGCTCGCGGCAGGCAAATAGCGGGGCTACGGAATGCTCGAACAGGATCGGGTGGTCAATGCCGCGGCCTCGCGCGAGGACGAGGTCATCGACCGCGCCGTCAGGCCGAAGTACCTGAAGGAATACGTCGGGCAGCGCGCGGTCAAGGCGCAGATGGAGATATTCATCGAAGCCGCGCGCCGTCGCGGCGACGCCCTGGATCACGTGCTCATCTTCGGGCCGCCGGGCCTCGGCAAGACGACGCTCGCCAACATCATCGCCAACGAGCTCGGCGTGAACCTGCGCCAGACCTCCGGGCCCGTGCTGGAGCGTCCCGGCGACCTTGCCGCGATGCTGACCAACCTGCAGGCCAACGACGTCCTGTTCGTGGACGAGATCCACCGCCTGAGCCCGGTGGTGGAGGAGATCCTCTACCCGGCGATGGAGGACTACCAGCTCGACATCATGATCGGCGAGGGCCCGGCCGCGCGCTCGATCAAGCTGGACCTGCCGCCATTCACGCTGGTCGGCGCGACCACGCGGGCGGGATTGCTGACTTCGCCGCTGCGCGACCGCTTCGGCATCGTCCAGCGGCTGGAGTTCTACTCGGTGGAGGACCTGACCGGGATCGTGCGCCGCGCGGCGGGCATCCTGGGCCTGAGCGCGGACGAGTCCGGCCCGGCGCGCATCGCCGAGCGTGCCCGCGGCACCCCGCGCATCGCCAACCGCCTGCTGCGCCGGGTTCGCGACTACGCCGAGGTGCGGGCCGACGGCCGCATCACCGCGTCCGTGGCGGAAGCCGCCCTCAACATGCTGGAGGTCGACCGCGAGGGCGTCGACGTGCTCGATCGCCGCATGCTGCTGACGATCATCGAGAAGTTCGGCGGCGGGCCGGTCGGCATCGAAAGCCTGGCCGCGGCCATCGGCGAGGAGCGCGGCACGCTCGAGGACGTCATCGAGCCGTTCCTGATACAGCAGGGTTTCCTGATGCGCACCGCCCGCGGGCGGGTCGCGACGCGTGCCGCCTACCTGCATTTCGGCCTGGAGGTGCCGGCGACCGACCCGCAGTCCGGCTCGATGCCGCTGTTTCGCGAGTAGGCGCCATGGCGACGGAGAAGTCATTCCACTTGCCGGTGCGGGTCTACTGGGAAGACACGGACGGCGGCGGGGTCGTCTATTACGCCAACTATCTCAAGTTCATGGAACGGGCCCGCAGCGAGTGGCTGCGCGCCCTGGGCGTCGACCAGGCGGGCCTCTGGCGGAGCGAACGGATCCAGTTCGCGGTGGTCGAAGCACAGGTGCGCTATCGCAAGCCGGCTCGCTACGACGACCTGCTGGACGTGAGCGCGACGGTGGAGGGCTTCAGGGGGGCGTCGGTCTCCTTCCGGCAGGAGGTTCGCGGCCAGGACGGCGAGTTGCTGGCCTCGGCCTTGATCCGCGCGGCCTGCCTGGACTCGGATTCACTGCGGCCCCGGGCCCTGCCCGAGCGGCTGCTGAAGGAACTGCAGCGTGAATAACGAACTGTCGGTCGTCGACCTGATCCTGCAGGCCAGCCTGGTGGTGCAGCTGGTCGTGCTGTCGCTGGTCGGCGCGTCGGTGCTGTCCTGGGCGATCATCTTCCGCAAGCGCACGCTGATCGGCCAGGCGCGGCAGGAGGCGGACCGCTTCGAGGCCTGGTTCTGGTCGGGCGTGGACCTCGGCAAGCTGTTCAAGAGCATCGAGTCGCGCGGCGACGCGACCACCGGCATGGAGAGCATCTTCGAGGCGGGATTCAGCGAATTTTCCCGGGTGCGGAGCCAGCTCGGCCTGGCGCCGGGCCAGTCCATGGAGCGGATCCGGCGCGCGATGCGGGTGGAACAGCTGAAGGAGATCGACCGGCTGGAGGAAAGCCTGGCGACGCTGGCGACGATCGGCTCGACCAGCCCCTACGTCGGCCTCTTCGGCACCGTCTGGGGAATCATGAGTGCTTTCCATGGGCTGGGGAACGTCCAGCAGGCGACGCTGGCCATGGTGGCGCCGGGTATCTCCGAGGCCCTGATCGCCACCGCCATGGGCCTGTTCGCGGCCATTCCGGCCGTGGTGGCCTACAACCGCTTTGCCGACCGGGTGACCCGCCTCGAGCTGCGCTACGACACCTTCATGGAGGAATTCACGGCCCTGCTCGAGCGTCACTCCGGACCGGGAGCCGGCTGAGATGCCGGCCGGGATCAAGAAACGCCGGCTGATGGGGGAGATCAACGTCGTCCCCTATATCGACGTCATGCTGGTGCTGCTGATCATCTTCATGGTCACGGCGCCGCTGCTGACCCAGGGCGTCCAGGTCGACCTGCCCGATGCCGACGCGAGCCCGATCGACGCCGAAGACCTGCGCAACCGCGAGCCCCTGGTGCTGTCGGTCGATCGCGAGGGCCGCTACTACGTCAACGTCGGTGGCAACGAGGACCAGCCGGTGGACGAGGCAACGGTGCTGCAGCGGGTGCAGGTCGTCCTCGGGCGCGACGCCGAGACCCCGGTGCTGGTCAAGGCCGACGAGCGCGTGCCCTACGGCCGGGTAGTGCAGGGCATGGTGATCCTGCAGAAGGCCGGCGCCAGGAAGATCGGCTTCCTGACGGACCCCAGGGCCGTTCGCGCGCTCGAGGAACTCGAGCGACGGCGATGAGCTTGCGGGCGGCGCGTCCCTACGCCTGGTCCGCGGTGCTGCACGTCGCGGTGCTGGCCCTGCTCGGCATCGGCGCCAGTTTCACCAGGCCCGAGGCCGTCCAACCGGTGCCGATCGAGGCCGTCATCGTCGACGCGTCGGTGATCGAGGCGCTCGCGCTGGAGCGCAGGGTCGGCGACCAGCGCAGGCGCGAGCTTGACCGTCAACGCGAGCAGGAGCGGCAGGCTGCGCTCGAGCGGGAGCGTCGCGAGGCGGAGGCGGCGGACAGGGAGAACGCGCAGCGTCAGCAGCGCGAGCAGGCGGCGATGGAGTCCCGGCGCCGCGCGGACGCCGAGGCGCAGCGCAAGTCCGAGGACGCCGCCGCGAAGAAGAAGGCCGAGGCTGCTGCGGCAGCCAGGCGCAAGGCCGAGGCGGAGGCGGCGGCCAAGCGCGAGAGGGACGAGGCGGCCTCCCGCAGGAAGGCGGAGGCGGACGCCGCCGCGAAGCGCAAGGCGGATGCCGAGGCCCGGGAGCGGGCGCAGCGCGAGTCGGAGCTGCAGGCCCGGCTGGCGGATGAGGAACGGCGCGCCGCGGCGGTGGCTTCCGGCGCCCGGGTCCAGTACGTCGCGCTGATCCAGGCCCGGATCCAGCGCAACTGGATCCGACCCGCCTCGGCCAGGTCGGGGCTCAGGTGCGTGGTGAAGGTCACCCAGATTCCCGGCGGCGAGGTCGTCGGCGCATCGCTTGGCGCCTGCAACGGCGACGAGACCGTGAAACAATCCATCATCAGCGCGGTGCTGAAGTCATCGCCCTTGCCGGCGCCGCCCGACCCGTCGCTGTTCGAGCGCAACCTGGTGATCGAATTCGTCCCGGAGGACTGACCCCAAATGAAGACCCTGCGTGCCGCCGGCCTTGCCGGAATCCTGTCCTGGCTGCTGGTATCCGCCCCGGCCGGCGCCCAGCTCACGGTGCAGATCACCCAGGGCGTCGCGGACCCGATCCAGCTGGCGATCGTGCCCTTTGGCTGGGCCGCCGCGGGTGCGGCGCCCTGGGACGTCGCGGCCACCATCGATTCCGACCTGGCGCGCAGCGGGCGCTTCGCGCCGCTGGCGCGTGCTGGCATGCTGGAGTTTCCGCACACCGCGGCGGAGGTCGATGCGGCGAACTGGCGCCTGTTGAAGGTCGACTATGTGGTCGTGGGCAAGCTGGTCGCCCTGGCGGACGGACGTTTCGAGCTGCAGTACGAGTTGATCAACACGCTCACCGGGCAACGCCTGCTGGGCCAGGCCATTCCCTCGGGCCGGGAGTCGCTGAAGCTGGCGAGTCATCGCGCCTCGGACGCGATCTTCGAGAAGATCCTCGGCATGCGCGGCGCCTTCGCCACGCGAATCGCCTATGTCGCGGTCGACGGGCCGGCCCAGGGACGGCGTTTTCGCCTGATCGTCGCCGATTCGGACGGCGCCAACCCGCGCGTCGTGCTGCAGTCGGGGCAGCCGATCATGTCGCCCGCCTGGTCGCCCGACGGGGCGAGCCTGGCGTACGTGTCCTTCGAGGGCGGCGCGTCGTCGGTCTTCGTGCAGCAGCTGGCGACGGGCCAGCGCGCCCGCGTCTCGGCACGCTCGGGCATCAACGGGGCGCCGGCCTTCTCCCCCGACGGGCGCCGACTGGCGCTGGCCCTGTCGCGCCGGGACGGCAACGTGGACGTGTACCTCCTGACCCTTGCCAACCAGCAGCTGACCCGGCTGACGGAATCGCCCGCGATCGACACGGAACCGGCCTTCTCGCCGGACGGCACCGAGGTCTACTTCACCTCGGACCGTGGCGGCAGCCCGCAGGTCTACCGGGTGGCCACGACCGGCGGCTCCGCCCAGCGCGTGACCTTCGAGGGCAACTACAATGCGCGGCCCCGCGTCGCGCCGGACGGCAAGAGCCTGGCCATGGTGACCCTCGACCAGAAGGCCTACCGGATAGCGACCCTGGACCTGGAGCGCCGCGGCTCGCGCGTGCTGACCAGCGGCCGGCAGGACGAATCGCCGAGCATTGCGCCCAACGGGGCGATCCTGATCTACGCGACCCGCGACGGCCGACGGGGCGTGCTGGCGACGGTGTCGATCGATGGTCGGGTGCAGCAGCGCCTGGCCGGCGGGGAGGGCGACATCCGCGAGCCCGCATGGTCGCCCTACCTGCAATAGGGAACCACACGACGTTGGTTCTGGTCGTAAACTAGGGTTCGAGGCGAACTTTGCCCTCAGGAATTTTCCAGGAGCCGTCACGATGCGTGTCCTTCCGATTGTTGCCGTCCTCGCCAGCGCGCTGTTGCTCGCGGGCTGCCCGAAGAAGCCGACTACCGTGCCCGAAGCCGGCGCCGGTTCGACCGTGCCCGGCCAGACCGACGGGGCGACGACCGGGGAGGCCGGCGGTGCCGGCGTCGGCGAGGCAAGACCGCTGCCCGGTGCCGAGGCGACCGGTTCCGGCGCCACCGCCGGCATGACCGATGCGGAGCGGATCATCTACTTCGACTACGACAGCAGTGAAATCAGGCCGCAGTACGCCGAGACGATCACGGCGCTGGCGCGCCGCCTCGCCGCCGGGTCCGGCCTGCGGGTCCGTCTCGAGGGCCATACCGACGAGCGCGGCTCGCGCGAATACAACATCGCGCTCGGCGAGCGTCGCGCCCAGGCCGTGCGGCGTGCGTTGCTGCTGCAGGGCGCCGGCGATGCGCAGGTCATGACGGTCAGCTTCGGCGAGGAGCGTCCGGCCGCCGAGGGCGCCGACGAGTCCGCCTACCAGCAGAACCGCCGGGTCGAGATTGTCGACGCGGGCTGAGGTCAGCATGGAGCCTGTGCGGGCGGCATGGATCGCCGCGATCGTGGCGTCGCTGCTGGCGGCGCTTCCCGGCCTTGCGCAGGCCCAGGCGAGCCGCGCCGAACTCGAGGCACGGGTCGCGCAGCTCGAGCGCCTGGCCGACAACCAGGGACTGATCGAGCTCGCGCGCCAGCTCGACGCCCTGCAGGCCGAGGTCCGGGCGCTGCGCGGCAGCGTGGAAGAACTGCAGTT
>DATHZW010000125.1:0-2065 GCA_035458405.1 Steroidobacteraceae bacterium
CTCCAGTTCCCGCACATTGCCCGGGTAGCCGTACTGCCCGAGCTTCCCCAGGGCCTCGGGCGACAGCGTCGGCGCCTGGGCCCCGGAACGCTCGCCGAGGCGCGCGAGCAGCATCTGCGCCATCTCCGGCACGTCCTCCAGCCGCTCCCGCAGCGCCGGCACGTGCAGCTCGATCACGTTCAGGCGGTAATACAGGTCTTCCCGGAACCGGCCTGCGGCCACCAGTTCGCCGAGATCCCCGTGGGTCGCCGACAGGATGCGGACGTCGACCGGCGTTTCCCTCTGTTCGCCCACCGGCCGGACCGTCTTCTCCTGGATCAACCGCAGCAGCTTCACCTGCATCGGCAGCGGCAGGTCGGCCACCTCGTCCAGGAACAGGGTCCCGCCCTCGGCGGCCTGCACCAGGCCCGGCTTGTCGGCCACCGCGCCGGTGAAACTGCCCTTGCGGTGGCCGAACAGCTCGCTCTCCATCAGCTCCGACGGGATGGCGCCGCAGTTGACGGGCACGAACGGGGCATCACGGCGCGACCCGCTGTCATGGATCAGCCGCGCGACCAGTTCCTTGCCGGTTCCCGACTCGCCGGAGATGTGCACCGGCGCCTGGCTGCGGGCGACCCGCGCGATCATGTCGCGCAGGCGCTCCATGGCCGCCGAATGACCGAGCAGCCTCGTCGAACGACCTTCCCTGGCCGGGACCCGGTTCCCGGACAGTTTCAGCGCCTGGCCGACCAGCTTGCGCAGGTCGCCGATGTCCAGCGGCTTGGAGACGAAGTCGAAGGCGCCGAGCTTCAGCGCCTTGACGGCCGCCTCGACGTTGCCGTGCGCGGTGATCACCGCGACCGGAATCTCGGGCGTGTGAAGCTGCATCCACTCGACGAGGTCGAGGCCGTCGCCGTCCGGCAGGCGCATGTCCGTCAGGCACAGGTCATATTGCCGCTGCTGCAGCTTCTTCCTGCCGGCGCCGAGGTCGTGCACGGCCTCGGATTCCACGTCCATGCGGGCCAGCGTGATGCCCAGCAGCTCGCACAGGTCGGGCTCGTCGTCGATGATCAGGACGGTCGGTGGGCTCAGGTCGCGCTCATGGGTCAGCCGGTCTCCCAGCGCTGGGGGTCGGCAAACACCAGCCGGAAAATGCTACCACCCCCGGCTCGCGGCTCGTAGACGAGCAGGGCGCCGTTGCTCTGCGCCAGCTCCCGGGAGATGAACAGGCCGAGGCCCGTGCCGCCGGACTCGGAGGTGAAGAACGGTTCGAAGATGCGTTCCGCGGCGGCCGGGTCGATGCCGGGCCCGCGATCGGCGACTTCCAGGTAGGGCCGCCCGCTGCCCGACAGCCGGCCGGTACGCAACTCGATCCTGGAGCCGGGCGTCGCCAGGCCGTACTTGGTGGCGTTCTCGACCAGGTTCCACAGGATCTGGTGGAGATGCGACGGGTCGACCCGGACCTCGATTTCCTCGGCCGGATGCTCGACCGGCATGCGATCGGCGGGCAGGTCCTGCGTCGTGCGGTACTCGGCCGCGAAGTCTTGCAGCCACTCCGTCAGCGGCATCCGCTCGGCGTGGGTCCCCTCGCGCCGCGACAGCTGCATCACGTTCTGGATGATCGCGCTGACGCGGCCGGCGTTACCCTGGATGATCTCGACCAGCCGCCGGTCCGGGCCCGAAAGCCCTTCGGACTCCTCCAGCAGCTGCGCCGCGTGGCTCATGGCGCCGACGGGGTTCCTGATCTCGTGCGCGATGCTCGCCGACAGGCGGCCCAGGGCGGCCAGCTTGTTCTGCTGGACCCGGGCGGACTGGGCGCTCAGGTCCTCCAGGAAGACGATCACGGGGCAGGGCCAGCGATGGCCCAGCGGCGCGAAATGCGGCCGCACCTCGCTCAGGCCGTCGGCGGAGACCAGCGTTCCCGTACTGTCCTCGTCGGTACGCGAGCTCTGGCGCCAGGTCTCCAGCAGGAACAGCAGCCGCGGCGACACCTCGCCCAGCAGCGCCCCGGCCGCGGCCTGGTCGGGGCCCAGGATCTGCCGCGCGGACTCGTTGATGAGCCGGATGCGATCCTGCTCGTCCACCA
>DATHZW010000126.1:0-6970 GCA_035458405.1 Steroidobacteraceae bacterium
GGGTTCCGGCAGGTCTCCCTCCCGGCCGATCTCGGCGACCCGACGGACGGCCGCGGCTACTGCGGCCGCGACCGCCAGGTCCGAGCGCACGCACTCCTGCGCGTCGATCACCCGCACCTCGATGGAGCCGCGGTCGAAGCGCGCGATGGCGCCGCGCGAGTTGAGCCATTCGTCCTGCAGCACGCCTTCCGGGTCGAAGGGCGCGATGGCCTGGTACATGGGTTCGAGGATGCGCTCGCGGTATTCCGCCTCGCTCGAGACGGGCTCGGGAATCACCAGGCCCGTCATCGACGGGATGCGCTCGGAATTGGTCCGGTAGCACTCCAGCCGGTAGTCGAGCCAGCCCGTCGGCGAACCCTCGGCGATCGGCGAGCTGGCGGCCAGCGCCGGCAGGATGGGCAGCAACAGCCGGATGACCGCGTGCAGCCTGGCGAACTCCTGGTCGCCGCTGAAGGGCAGGTTGACGTGCATGCTCTGCAGGTTGGCCCAGCCGTGCCGGCGGCAGCCGAAGATGCGGTCGTAGCTCTGGTAGATCTCCGCGTACTCGTGCGGCCACAGGCGCGTCTCGGTCTTCGGGTCCATCCAGGGGTGGATCGCGCCGGGCAGGAGCAGGGCGCCTGCGCGCGACAGCGACCCGTTGATCTCGGCCACTTCGCCGGCGAAGCCGTCGGGCAGGGACGGCATCGGCTGCCGCGGGTCGTTGCTCTTCACCTCGACCAGGTGCGCGGCCAGCTCGTTCGACCAGCCAAAGGCGCCGCGCTCGCGGTCGGTGGCCCAGCTGCCGTCGGGCGCGCGCAGCAGCTCGTCGGCGATCGGCCGGATGTCGAGCGTGTCGCGGTCCACGATCATGTACTCGAGCTCGATGCCGCAGCCCTCGAAGGCGTGCAGCGCGGCGCCGGCGCTCACGTCTGCGTTCCCCGCTTGCGCTGCTCGACACGCCGCAGGATCGTACCGACGATCTCGCGGTACAGGGCGTCCTTCATCACCCCGTCCTCGACGCCGGAATCGACGCTGGGGTTGTCATTGATCTCGATGACCACCACGCGATTGCCGACCTGCTTGAGGTCCACGCCGTAGAAGCCGTCGCCGATGAGCCCGGCGGCCTTGACCGCCACCCGCACCACCTCCTCGGGCGCCTCGCCCACCGACAACGCCGCCCACGGCCCCTCGGTCGGCTCCTTGCCACCCTCGCGGCTGATGATCTGCCAGTGGCCGGGCGCCATGAAGTACTTGCACACGTACAGCGGCCGCCGGTCGATGATGCCGACACGCCAGTCGAACTCGGTCGGCAGCCACTCCTGGGCCACGATCAGCTCCGAGCGGGCCAGGAGCTCGGGCGCCTTCTGCAGGAGTTCCTGCTCGCTTTCGACCTTGATGACGCCGAGCGAAAAGGCGCTGTCCGGCTGC
This sequence comes from Steroidobacteraceae bacterium, assembly GCA_035458405.1. Taxonomy (GTDB): domain Bacteria; phylum Pseudomonadota; class Gammaproteobacteria; order Steroidobacterales; family Steroidobacteraceae; genus SG8-30. The sequence continues at coordinate 1,408 of DATHZW010000126.1, forward strand.
TTGAGCACGACCGGCAGCGACAGGGTGGGAATGATCTGGCTGACGTTGTCGCGGTGGACCATCAGCGTCCGGGGCATCGGCACGCCGTGCCGGCCCAGCAGCTCGGCCAGGTAGACCTTGTTGCTGCACTTGAGGATCGATTCCGGGTCGTCGATGACCACCAGGCCTTCGGCCGCGGCCCGGCGCGCGAAGCGGTAGGTGTAGTGATTCACCGAGGTCGTGTCGCGGATGAACAGCGCGTCGAACTCGGCGAGCCGGCCGCGGTCCTCGGAGGTGATGAATTCGACCTCGAAGCCGACCGATTCCGCGGCCGCCTCGAAGTGCTTCAAGGCCTTCTCGTCCGACGGCGGTTCCGGGTTCGCGGGATCGGTCAGGATCGCCAGCGAAAAACGCGGCTCGACTTTCTTGCGGGCGTGGCGGAAGCGGCCCTGGAAGTAGCCCGTCGCCGCCTCGACGACGAAATCCACGTGCTGCGGCGGGATGTCGCTGGCCGCGATCGGCCGCACGCTGCGGATGCGCCACCGGTCCGGGAGGCGCTCGAAGGTGATCCGCAGCAGGGGCGCCGGGATCAGCCGGAACAGCTGCTGGCACAGGGCGTCATACCGCTGCGCGGTGTTGCGGCCGAAGTAGATGCTGAGGTCGAAGGTTTCCGACTTGATGGGCGCCAGGTCCCGCTGGATCCTGGCGTCGAGTTCCTCCGTCAGGAACCGCGCAAGGTGGCGGGACTTCATGTCCTCGATGGTCGTCGTGCGCGGCAGCGGCTTGTGGCCGCGCGCCTCGGCGAGCAGCGAGACGTAGTATCCCAGGCTCTGGTAGCGGTACGACTTGCACAGGTTGAACACCTTGACGGACCGGCCCTCGGCGTATTCGGGGTCGGTCAGGTAGGCGCGGGCCGCGACCACGGACACGCCCGGAATCTGCAGCCGCCATTCGTGGGGGTTGTCGACGACGATGAGTATGGCCATGCGTGTCCCGGGGCGCCTCAGCCCCCTTTTCCTGGCGTAATGACCAGCAGGTTGGCGTCGTAGGTGACGATGCCGAGCAGTATCGCGCCGATGACCCGGTCGATGCTCGCCCAGTAGCGGCGGTTCGGGCCGTGGGGATGCGGGTCGTAGGGGTCGGCAACCTCCACGCTGCGTTCCTTGCGGTCGTACCCGGACAGCACCACGAAATGACCCGAGGGCTCGCCGCGGACGTCGTCGGCCCGGTCGTCCGGGCCGTACTCCCGGGCAGAGCGGTAGAGGAAGGTGGACGACAGGCCGGCCAGCACCGGCAGCTTGCGCCTGAGCAGCCCCCGGATCAGGGTCCGGGACGGATCCGTGAGCCGCAGCCGGCCGCCCAGCGCCAGGAAGTCGAGGTAACCGGCGGTGGCGTCGGCGAGGCGCGGATCCTTCTTGAACCGGGCCTGCTGGCGCAGGCGCTCCGCGACGTCGACTTTGCCCTGGAACCAGGTCGGGTCGAACATCGTCAGGTTGAAGGTGTAGAGGGTCGCGTCATAGCCCCGGCGCAGGGCGTCGCAGGCCAGGAATACGGCCAGGGTGCCGCCGTGCTCCAGCTTCTGCATCCGCGTTATGACGTCGCCAAGCGGCTCGTCGCTGCCCCAGTAGCGGTAGATCGCGTGCAGGCAGGTCGGTCCGCAGGTGACTTCGTCGGGCTGCGCGAGCATGTCGACGGGCAGGCGCAGCTTGGCGGGGAGCATGGTGTCTTCGACCACGAGGACGGTTTATGTGGCGCGAATCTTGTCCGCGACGGCCCGGGAAGTCCAGTTTTCCCGGCGGCTGGCCGGCGGCGGGGCCCGCCGGCCTCCCGGGACCATCCGTGGGGGTGGGATTGGGGATCGGTTTACCGTAACCTTCACCGCCCATGGGTGGCTACTTCCTCCGTCGTTTGCTGCTGCTTCCCCCGACGTTGCTGGGGATCACCATCCTCGTGTTCATGATCACGAGGCTGGTGCCGGGCGGGCCGCTGGAGCGCGCGATCATGGAGGCGCAGGCGGCGAGCATGAGCTCGGGCACGACCAGCTCGGTCGGGCAGGGCATGGCCCTGTCCGAGGACCAGCTCGAGCAGCTCAAGCAGTACTACGGCTTCGACAAGCCGTGGTACGTCAGCTACGGGCAGTGGGTGGTGAAGATCCTGCAGGGCGACCTCGGGACGTCCTACCGCTACAACGAGCCTGTCTGGGACATCATCCAGTCGCGGTTTCCGGTGTCGCTGTTCTACGGGATCGTCACCCTGATCATCACCTATGCAGTCTCCATTCCCCTCGGGGTGGTGAAGGCGATCAAGCACCGTACGGCGATCGACAACGTCACCTCGATCGTCATCTTCGCCGGCTATGCGGTTCCGGGCTACGTGCTCGGGTCGCTGCTGCTGCTGTATTTCTCGGTGCGGCTCGAATGGTTTCCCATGGGCGGCTTCACCAGCCTCAATTTCGACGAGCTCGGCGGCTGGGAGCAGGTCAAGGACATCTTCCACCACGCCGCGCTCCCGCTCACCTGCTACCTGGTCGGCAGCTTCGCCGTGACGACCCTGCTGGTGAAGAACAACCTGATGGACAACCTCGCGGCCGACTACGTCCGCACCGCGGTCGCCAAGGGCGTTTCCTTCCGCCGCGCCGTCACCGGGCATGCCCTGCGCAACTCGATGATCCCGATCGCGACCACCTTCGGGCAGAACGTCACCTTGCTGGTGACCGGCTCGTTCCTGATCGAGACGATCTTCGACATCAATGGCTTCGGCCTGCTTGGCCTGTCGGCGATCTTCGACCGCGACTACCCGATCGTCATGGGGGTGGTGCTCCTGTCGAGCTTCCTGCTGCTCGTCGGCAACATCCTGTCGGACATCATCGTCGCCCTGGTCGATCCGCGGGTGCGCTTCCAGTGAGGTTCAACCCGCTCACGCTGCGCAAGCTCAGGCGCTTCCGGGCGCTGCGCCGCGGCTACTATTCCTTCTGGCTGCTCATCGTCCTGACGGGCCTGTCGCTGGGCGCCGAGCTGCTGATGAACGACAAGGCGCTGGCGGTCCGCTACGAGGGCGAGTGGTCGTTCCCGACCTACGCCGCGGTGAAGCTCGGCGCGGAGTACGGGCTGGACGGCGAGGCGGCGCGCAGCCAGGTGAATTACCGGGAGCTGCAGGAGCGCTTCGAGGCCGAGGATGCCGGCAACCTGGTCGTCATGCCGCCGATCCCCTTCGGCCCGTTCGAAAACAGCGCCTACGGGGGCATCCTCAAGTCGACGCCGCCGAGCGTGGAGCAGGGGCACTACCTCGGCACCGACTCGACCGGACGCGACATCCTGGCCAGGCTGTTCTACGGTTTCCGCACGGCCATCCTGTTCGCCGCCGCGTTCACGGTGCTGACCTACCTGATCGGCATCAGCATCGGCTGCATGATGGGTTACTTCGGCGGCACCTTCGACCTGCTGGTCCAGCGCCTGATCGAGATCTGGTCGAACATCCCTTTCCTGTACATGGTGATCATCGTCTTCTCGGTGATTCCCGGCACCTACAGCATCGGCGCGCGGATCGGCATCCTGCTGGGAATCATGGTGCTGTTCTCCTGGACCTTCATGACCTACTACATGCGCACCGAGACCTACCGGGAGAAGGCGCGCGACTACGCCTCGGCGGCACGGGTGCTGGGAGCCGGCAGCGCACGGATCATCTTCCGCCACATCCTGCCCAACACGATCTCGACGGTGGTGACCTTCATTCCCTTCACGGTCATCGCCGCCATCACCTACATCACGGCGCTCGACTTCCTGGGCTGGGGATTGCCGCCGCCGACCCCGAGCATCGGCGAGCTGCTCAAGCAGGGCACGGCCAGCCTGACCACGGCGCCGTGGATCGTCAGCTCGGCGTTCGCGGCGCTGGTCTTCATCCTTACCGTCGTCACGTTCATCGGGGAGTCGATTCGCGAAGCCTTCGATCCCCGCAAATTCACCGTCTACAAATGAGGCCCGAGATTCACATGAAGATCCGTCCCGTCGCCCACGCCGCACTGCTGTCCCTGATCGCCACGCTGGCCGCCTGCGGGGGCGGGGGCGGGCAGGCGGATGACACCGGGCTGCCGCCGCGCGACATCACGGCCGAGGTCCAGGAGTACTACAAGACGAAGGTTTCCGTCCCGCCGGCCGTGCGCGAGTCGTTCGAGCGCGGCGAGATCACGCAGGAGGAGCTCGACCGGCGCAGTGCCGCGGGCGAATTCCCGAAGTTCTTCCACTATGCAACGCCGCAGGACATCCCGGCCGACCTCGTCTGGGAGGACGGATCGGACCTGCCGGAGTTCGCCTCGCCCGAGGCGAAGAAGGGCGGCACCCTCTACGGCTGGATCGACGACTTCCCGCGCACGCTTCGCACCACGGGGCCGGACGCGAACGGAAGCTTCCGGCCCTACATACTCGACGACAACGTCATGTACTTTGCGCGCCGCCATCCGAACGACACCTCCATCGGGCCCAGCGGGTTCCGCTACTACCCGGGAGTCGCCAGGGCCTGGGCCGTGGACCGCGCCCACAACCAGGTGTACGTGAAGATCGATCCGGATGCGCGCTGGTCGGACGGCGAGCCGATCACGGTCGACGACGTCTTCTTCCTGTTCTTCTTCTACCAGAGCACCTACATCCGGCAGCCCTGGTACAACAACTGGTACACGCGCAGCTACACGGGCGTGACCCGTTACGACGACCTGACGTTCTCGATCGGCATGCCGGAGATGAAGCCGGACGTGGTCGCGCACGTACTCGAGGTGGAGCCCGTCCCGGAGCACTTCTTCAAGGAACTCGGCGACGATTTTGCGGAGCGCTACCAGTGGCGCAACCAGCCGACCTCCGGCGCCTATGTGGTCCGCGACGAGGACATCAAGAAGGGCCAGTCGATCGCCTTGACCCGCAACAAGGACTGGTGGGGCAGGGACAAGAAATTCTGGCGCTACCGCTACAACTTCGACCGGATCCACCTCAGCGTCATCCGCGACACCCCGAAGGCCTTCGAGGCCTTCAAGAAGGGCGAGCTCGACATGTTCGGCCTGACGCTGCCGGAGTACTGGTACGACAAGCTGCCGGACGCCGACCCGCTGGTGCAGAACGGATACATCGGCAAGGCAGTGTTCTACAACCAGATCCCGCGGCCGACCTACGGTCTCTGGATGAACGAGTCGCGACCGTTGCTGGACAACCAGGACGTCCGCGTCGGCATCCAGTACGCCACCAACTGGGACCTGGTCATCCGGGAATACTTCCGCGGCGATTACCAGCGGATGCGCACGACCTCGGACGGCTACGGCGAGTTCACGGAACCGACCCTGCAGCCACGCGGGTACTCGATCGACCAGGCCCTGGACGCGTTTGCCCGGGCCGGGTTCACCAAGCGCGGAGCGGACGGCATCCTGGTCAACGACGCCGGCCAGCGGTTGTCGTTCACGGTCACCACGGGCTACGACAACCTGCGGGACGTATTGACGATCCTGCGCGAGCAGGCGGCCAAGGCCGGACTGGAGTTCCGCATCGAGGTCCTGGACGGCACGGCGGCCTGGAAGAAGGTGCAGGAGAAGCAGCACGACATCCAG
>DATHZW010000127.1:0-7224 GCA_035458405.1 Steroidobacteraceae bacterium
CTGTTCCGGGACGGGCCGACCGACGCGTTCTGCCAGATTCTCGCATCCGTCGAGCGGATCGACCTGCTCGGCACCGCCGGCCCCACGACCATCTTCACGGGACCGCAGACGCTCGACATCCTGGCGATGGAGAACTACAGCGACGTCCTGACCGTCGCGACCGAGGTCCCGGTCGGCGCCTACGAGAAGGTTCGCCTGACGCTGTCCGACCTCGCTCTGGTCGAGTGCGACGGCGAGGGCCATCCTGAGCCGGATTCCGGTTGGGACCATCCGAAGCTGCCGGGCAACGGCAAGCTTGACCTGAACCCGCGCGGATCCTTCCAGGTGGTCGGCGGTGAGACGCTGCTGATCCAGATCGACATGGACATGAACAAGTCGCTGCACCTGCACCGGACCGGCAACGGCAATGGCAAGTGGCAATTCCGCCCCGTGATTTTCGTCGACATCGTTCCGGACGGCGAGCGGCTGGTGCGCGTCTTCGGCCAGGTGCGCGACGTCAACGGCATGACCTTCGAGCTGTGTCCGCTGGAGCCGGCCTCGTCCGTGGACGGCGGGTCCGCCCCGGGCAGCGGCGACATGAGCGGCGACGACGACAGCGGCCGCTGCCTCGACGTGTTTGCCGACGGCAGCACCGGCATCTTCCTCGGGGCCGGCGACCCTGCAGGCGAGGCCGGCGACCCTGCGGGCATGGACAAGGTCGTCAACGGCGGGCTGCTGACCGCCATCGGCTTCCTGAGCCTGCACGACGACGATGACGACGGCGACAGCAAGGCCGACGACCTCAGGCTCGACGCCGTCGTGCTCGAGCTCGGCGACCAGGGCACGTTCGAGCGTATTCGCGGAACCGTGGCTGCAGCGCCCGGCAACAACGACATCTTCGAGTTCGATCCTTCGGCCGTTGCCGACGCCTCGGACCTGATCGACGCGCTGCTGCAGGCGGGTACGCGCATCTTCGCCCTCGGCAGCAACGAGGAGCTGACTTCGGCCGCGCTTCAGCCGGGCACCGTGGGCGAGGTGGACGGCGTGTTCACGGATCCATTGACGGACCCCGCCACCCAGCCGTTCAAGGCCGCACTGATCGTGCTCGACGTGGACGCCACGCCGGATCGCTCCATCCTGGAGGCGACCATCGCGGCCATCGTGCCGGACGACGACACGGTTGACGAGACCCGGGAGATCACGGTGGACACCAGTGACCTGGCCGGGCAGTGCGTGACGACCGATGCGGCGACGCGCTACCTGACAATCACCGAAGCGGCGGGTTCGAGCGAGACAGCCGACGCGGTATTCGCAGACCTGCTCGTTGGAGACAGCGTGGACGTCTATGGCAGCAACGACCCGGTCAAGACGGATTGCGTGCTGGCAAGCGTGATCCAGCGGTACGTGGCTCCGCCGGCCACGCCCTGACCCGTTGCAGAACGATTCTGCGCTCGAGGGGCCCCGCAAGGGGCCCTTCGTTCATCCGGCCCCGGGCCTCATCCGACGGGCGGAAAAGACCAGCGGCTTCAGCGCAAAGGCATTGATCAGGCCGGTCATCACGATGCAGGCCAGCCAGGCAAGACGGTGCCCGACACCAAGCCGTTCGACCAGCAGCCAGTTCAGTCCGGTCGTCAGCACGGCGAGCGCGGCGTACAGCAGGTAGGCGCGCGCGAGTCGCGGCCCATAGGGAACGTCGGAACCGAAGGTGAGCCAGCGATGCAGCGCATACTGCCGGGGCACGCCGATGGCAAACGACATCAGCCAGCTGCTGGATGCGCGCGGCCGGAACGGGTTGATCCAGTAGATCAACTCGTAGGTGACCAGCCCGATCAGCGCGCCGAGCAGGGCGACGATTGCCAGCCGGAGCTTTTCGGGCAACCGGTGGAAGCGCCGCAGCCAGGCGGGTGGGCCGCTCTCGGCGGGCGGCATCATGTCGATACCGGACTGAAGGCCAGGAGCACGGCGCCGGCGATCGCCAATGCGCCGAGCAGGCTGTCGAAACGATCCAGGATCCCGCCCTGGCCTGGCAGTGCGGACGAGTAGTCCTTCAGGCCTGCGCGCCGTTTCACCCAGGACGCCGCGAGGTCGCCCGCCAGCCCGGCCACGCCGGTCAGCACGCCAAGCGCCGCCGCCTGCGCCGGCGTTGCGGGCAACAGTCCGCGAACCAGCACGGCGACCGCCACGGCGCCCGCGAGCCCGCCGACGAAGCCGCCGAGGGTCTTGCCTGGACTGATCGTCGGCGCCAGCGGCCGTCGCCCCAGCCACTGCCCGACCACCTGGCTGAACCCGTCGCAGCTCGCGGTCACGACGAACAGGAAGGCGAAGGCCTGCGGCGTCAGGCGCCAGGCGTTGGCGACGACCGACACCGCCAGGACCAGGAAGACCGGCCACACCACCGGCGGACGGGGCCTGGCAATGCGCCCCCACGCGCGCCAGAGTTCCAGCCCGCTGCCCGACAGTATGACCAGCAGCAGCGCCACGACCGCCGCCCGCCCCGCCGCGGCGACGGCCAGCACGACGTGAACGATCAGGAAGAACCCTGCAAGCTTCAGCCAGCGCGCGCGAGCCGTTGCCGCGGGCACCCCGCGGTTGGCCAGCGCCATGACCAGGGCACCCAGGACGAAACCCGGCAGCGTGACCCGGACGATGTCCAGGATCATGCCGGCCCGACCACGCAGTTCACGGCGCCCGGACGACAGGCAACGCTCACGCGCCTGACCTCATGCAGCAGTTCGCCGTCGGCCATCAGGGTGCGCGGCTCGGCCAGCTCGAACTGCTCCGTGGCGGCCTGCCGCAGCGTCAGCGGACCGAGGGCACGGCTGCCGAGCAGTACCGCCAGGTTGTGCAGCAGCTGCCGCGGCCATCCATATCCCTGTTCCATGATGTCCAGCAGGCCGTCGTGCACGCTTGCATCCGGCAGGCCGCGGAAATTGGCGAGGTGCGCCGTGTTGTTGATGACCAGGCCCGTGTAAGGGCGGGCGCCCCCATTGGCCGCCAGCCGCGCCTCGAAGCGCGGCGGGACCGTGACCATGGCGGCCGCGGCGTAGGCCGCGCGCCCGAGTCCCTGCAGCCGCTGCCTGCCCAGCATGACGACGTCGGCGACATAGCCGACCGCCAGGGTGCTCGCGCAGAGCCGGCGTTCCTCCCGGCCGTCGGCAAAGCCGATGTGAACCTCCATCAGGTCGAGCGGCCGGCAGGCCTTGCGTTGCAGCGAGTCCAGCGCGTGATCCGGGTTGCCGACGCCGAGGTCGCGCGCCAGGCAATTGCCGTGGCCGGCAGGCAGGACGGCAAGGCGTTGCCGGCCGAGATCCATGCCGTGCAGCACCTCACCGATGGTGCCGTCGCCGCCAATGGCCACGATGCCGTCGAAGCCGTTCGCCTTGCGTGCCAGCTGCGTGGCGTCGCCCGGAGCGCCTGTGCGGGCCACTTCGTGGCGGAAGCCACTGACCGCTCCCAACCTCGCCAGCAGGCGCTCGCTCTGGCGCGCGCGACCTGCCGCCGGGTTGGCGATGGCGAGCCATCTCATGGTGTTGCGCCGGCGCGCCGCTCGCGCAGCAGCCACCACAGGCCGCGTACGTCGGGGCGCCAGGTGGGCAACAGCGCCAGCAGGACCAGCTCCTCGAGGTTGCCGAGGACGCTGACGCCGACCGCCAGGTACATCAACCAGGGCTGGAAGCCGAAGACGAACCAGACGCCGATGAAGATGCCGAGCAGGTAGCCGGCCACCTTGGACAGGTAGGTGTGGAAGCTCGACAGCCGGCCGTAGCGCAGCAGCGCGGCCACGGCCTCCACCAGCCAGGCGCCAATCACCAGCGCTCCGGCGACGGCGTGGTCCGCGACGACGCCCGGATAGAACACCCAGGCGCCGTAGAACGCCGCGAACAGCAGCAGCAGGTCGGCCGTGGAGTCGAGCATCGCGCCGAGCGGGGACTGCAGGCGGAACACGCGGGCGATCAGTCCGTCGGCGATGTCCGACAACAGGGCGGGAACCAGGATCCAGGTAAAGGCCAGCTCGTTGCCGGCCATGGCGAACGCAACGAGCACGGGCGCCGCCAGGATGCGGGCGATACTCAGGGCGTTGGGGAGATGGCGCAGCATGCGACTTACCCAGGCCGGGATGGCGCACTATATAAGGCAACAGCTCCGCCGCAAAACCGAACCCCTCGGGCGACCTGGCCCGGCCTGCAGGCCCGTGATCGCGGCCGCAGGCAGGACCGGGGTCGCGCGGGAACATCTTTCGGCCGCAGTCCTGAACTAAGATGACCCGAGGCAGCCAGGGCAGGGGTCAACAGGAATGCTTAGCCGAAAGCACGCCGCGGTGGTTCTCGCACTCCTCGTGATCGTGATCGCCTGGCTGGTCGTTGCGGGCAAGCGACCTTCCGTGGTGCCCGGCCTGAGGGCGGACATCGACCTGGCCCCATTCCACGATGCTGAAAGGGACGCGCGGCCGGTGACGCTGGCAGTCAGACCTGGCGCTGCAGCGCCGCTGCGCAAGCCCAACTTCGTCGTGATCCTGGCTGACGACCTCGGCTACGGTGACCTCGAATCCTATGGAACGAAGGCCATACGCACGCCCAACCTCGACAGCCTGGCCAGGGCCGGGGTCCGCTTCACCCAGTTCTATGCGAGCGCGAACGTCTGCTCGCCATCGCGCGCCGGCCTGCTGACCGGCCGATATCCCGTTCGCACCGGAGTCTCCTACATCATCTTTGCGAGCGGCCTGTCCTTTGGACACAGCGTGGACCTCGCATTGGCGCGCCTCGGCACCCGCCTGGGCGCGTCCAAGTACCACGATCCCTATGTAAGCGGCCTGCCAGACTCGGAGATCACGCTGCCCGAGGCGCTCAAGGTCGCGGGGTACGCGACCGGCATGGTCGGCAAGTGGCACCTCGGCGATTTCTCCGCCGATCCGAAATTCCTTCCGACGCGGCACGGCTTTGACTTCTTCGAGGGCATCCCGCATTCCAACGACGAGTTTCCGGTCTCCTACTGGCGCAACGACCAGATGCTGGTGCCGGACGTTGGTCTCCGGCAGGAGCAGCTGTCCGCCGACCTGACCCGCGCAGCCGTCGGTTTCATCGAGGCGAACCGGGACCGGCCGTTCTTCCTTTACGTGGCCCCGAAGGACGTGCACCTGCCTTTCTTCCCGTCCGCGGACTTCAAGGGCCGGTCGGCAGCAGGGCCCTACGGGGACGCGGTTGAGGAACTCGACTGGGGGGTCGGCGAGATCCTGCGGGCGCTCGATGAGCATGGCCTGGGCGACGACACGCTGGTGCTGTTCACCAGCGACAACGGCGCCTGGTACGACGGCAGCACCGACGGGCTGCGCGGCCGCAAGGGCATGCCCTTCGAGGGCGGGCAGCGCGTGCCGATGATCGCGAGGTGGCCGGGACGCCTGGCGGCGGGATCGGAGGTTGCCGCGCCGACGATGAACATCGACGTCTTCCCGACACTGTTGCGGCTGGCAGGCCTCGTCGGGCCGTCGGATCGGGTCATCGACGGCCGCGACCTCTGGGGCGTGATGAGCGGCGCGGACCCGCAGTCGCCGCACGAGGCGCTGCTGTTCTTCGACGACAGGGTGATAGACGGCGTGCGCATGGGACCATGGAAGTACTATCGCTACGTGGACCGTTACTACTGGCCGACGCCACTCGACAGTCCGGGCTCGCTGGTTGGCGATCGGGTTGCCGGGTACACGTACACCGATCCGGAGACACGGCAGACCATCAAGCTGATCTCCAGTTTCCCGGCGCTCTACGACCTGCGGATCGATCCGGGCGAGTCCTACAACGTCGCCGATCGAAATCCCGGCGTGAGCGAGAAGGCGCTCAGGGCGATCGAGGAGTGGGAGAATGACTTCTTTGCCAACCCGCGGGGATGGAAGCCGGGGCCGTTCGCGGAACTGAAGGAAGGACAATGAGTCACTACACGGGAAAAGTCGCCGTCGTCACCGGTGCCGGCTCGGGCATCGGCCGCCACCTCGCGATCCAGCTTGGCCAGGCCGGCGCGCGGCTGGCGCTGTCGGACATCAATCGTGCGGGGCTGGACGAAACCCTGGGCCTGCTGCCGAAGGCCTGCGAAGCGCGTGGCAGCACGCTCGACGTGTCATCGCGCGAGGCGGTGTACGCGCACGCCGACGAGGTCAGGCGTGACTTCGGCGCGGCCCATTTCGTCTTCAACAACGCCGGTGTCGCGCTCGTGGGAACGGTCGAGCACACCTCGATCGAGGAATACGAGTGGCAGCTCGGGATCAACCTGTGGGGCGTTCTCCATGGCACCAAGGCCTTCCTGCCCATCATGCTGGCCCAGCGCGAAGGCTGCATCGTGAACATCTCGAGCATCTTCGGCCTGGTGGGGTTCCCCACCCAGGGCGCCTACAACATGACCAAGTTCGCCGTCCGTGGCCTGACCGAGTGCCTGTGGCAGGAACTGGAAGGCACCGGCGTGCGCGCGGTATGCGTGCATCCGGGCGGCATCAGGACCAACATCGAACGCGCCAGCCGCAGGGTGAAGCTGGCCGACGAGACCGAGGCCCGCATCGTCGCCAAGGGTGACAAGCTGCTGATCACGCCGCCCGGGCGCTGCGCCGCCGACATCCTGCGGGGCGTCGAACGCGGCAGGCGGCGAATCCTGACCGGCAACAAGTCGACGTCGATCTTCTGGATCTCCCGCCTGTTCCCGAATTCCTATCCCCGCCTGCTCAGGCTGATGGCCTGACTGGCGGTGATACAGCCGCCGGGGCGGTGATCGAGCCCTGTCCGCGCTCCAGGTCGAGCAGGAACTGCTTGCGCCAGACGCCGCCGCCGTAGCCACCCAGGCGTCCGTCCGCGTTCACGACGCGGTGAGCGGGACCCTGGCCCCGGCGCGCGCAGCCGGCTTGCGGGATGCGCTGCAACGCCCATAGAATCAACGCCCCGAGCGGGTGTAGTTCAATGGTAGAACTGCAGCTTCCCAAGCTGCTAACGTGGGTTCGATTCCCATCACCCGCTCCAACATTTCCCCGCGATCCGGCGACGGTTGCAGAAGCCGCGACGCCATTCCCTCAACCCACGGTCACTTGCCGGCAGGCGAGTTGGCCTGGACCGGCCGGATCTGCGGGTCGTCCGTGGTAAACGAGCTGATCCTGAGCCATCGACTGATCCGCCGGCTGAATGCCGGCGCGGCGATCACTTGCATCTGACCCGACTCGATAGCCGCATTCATGTCGAGTTCGCCGTACCAGATCCGCGTCATGATCTTGATCGT
>DATHZW010000128.1:0-5476 GCA_035458405.1 Steroidobacteraceae bacterium
TCTCGATACCACGTTTCGCGCTTACGGTTTCTATCGCAAGCGGGGCTGGACCGACTGGAAGATTGAAAGGGACCTGCGCTGGATGGAACTTAGCCTTCCTGCATGATAGCTCACCCCGGAACCGGCCTCATTGTCTGCCGCTCAAACAGGCCATGAAAGGTCGCTTTCCGGCGCTTTGCTTAACCGCATCAGGTTGCTGGTTTCCAGCCGGCAACTGCCCCGTCCGGGCTAGCCAGGCCTGGCTGCAGCCGTGGAGCGCCGTTTACCAGAGTGCTTTCGCGACAAGGTTCAGAATGGCTTAGCCTGGGAGCCGATCACGAAGTCCGGGAGGCGAGCAGGAGGGAGCCAGTCGCGGCGTATCGCTGGCGGGCATGCGCTTCAGCAACCAGTGTCCGCGCACGCGAACCATTGCCTGGTCCTTGGCCATCGAAGGCAAGGAAGGGCGCGCGAACAAGGCATCGAAGGTCCATGCGCGGTCCATAAGGATGGCCCGCGACGAGGCGCGGGATTTCGGACACATTCTAGCCCTCGAGGGCCTGTTCGAGCAGGCGGAAGAACTCTACCGCAGAGCGGGGGCGCCGCCCGCGATCGACTGCCAGGCAACTGTCGAAGAACGCCTGCCAGACGGCTGGAGGATCCGCGAGGTGCTCGCCCAACGGCGTGCAGTGGCCGGCAAGCACTGCCCGTCGCCACTGGTCGCGCGTCGCGGCCGGAAACGGCAGCGCGCCCGTCAGGCACTCGTAGGCCACCACGGTCAGCGCCCAGATGTCCGAGGAGGCGTTCGGCCGGTCTCCGAGCAACTGCTCGGGGGACATGTAGTTCGGCGTACCGACGACGATTCCGAGGCTGGTGTCGGCGTTGGTGCCTGACCCCGGCCCTTCGTCGCAGCCTGAGAGGAACTTGGCGATGCCGAAGTCGAGAACCTTGACGCCTTCGCCATTTCCGTCGCCGTTGCGGGAGAGGAAGATGTTCTCGGGCTTCAGGTCGCGGTGGATCAGCTGGCGGCGGTGAGCGGCCTCGACGGCAGCGCACACGCCGCGGAATACCTGCACCGTGCAGGCGACATCGAGCCTCTTGCGGCACGTGATCTCGTCGCGCAGGGACCGACCGTCCAGCAGTTCCATGACCAGGAACGCACGCCGGCCCGCTTCCACGCCGTAATCGTAGACGGTGACGACGTGCGGGTCTGCCACGCTCGCCACTGCGCGCGCTTCTTGCCGGAAGCGTTGCGCCACCTCGGTGCTGTCCAAGCGGTCTTCGCGAATGACCTTGACCGCCACGCGCCTCTGCAATGCCTGGTCGGTCGCCTCGTAGACGGTGCCCATGCCGCCGCGCCCGAGGCACCGCTCGAGCAGATAGCGGCCGGCCAGCGTGCGCGACATGTGCACCGGCTGGAGTCCGACGTCGTCCGCGGCGCAGCGTTCCGTGCCGGCGTCGTAGCAGCGCCCGCAATGTGGGCACTCCGCGAATTCCCCTGGCACCGGCGCCTCGGGCAGCTGCGGGCGTTCGAGCAGTACCGCGAGGTTAGCGGCGATGGCCGCGAGCAGTTCCCGGTCCTCTCGGGTGTATGGCTGTTCGGATCGTTTCGCACCAAGCACCAGCAGCGCCTCTTCCTGGTCCGGCGCCATGGCGATCGGCACCAGCAGGTCGATGCGGGCGTGGCTGAGATGTTCCGCTTCGTGATCCGGCAGCTGCCGGGCAAGCCGGCCGGAGCCGCCCCGTCCCACCCCCAGCGGCGCACCGGGATGGCGCAACAACTCGATCAGGCGGCTTGCCGCCAGTAACGGCGGCGGGCCGTCCCCCGGGTGCGTCGAGGCAACCGACAGAAACACGGTCTCATCCGGGCGCCGCTGCATGACGGAGGCAAACTCGGGGTGCAGCGCGGACTCGATACGGGTCACCACGTTGGGCGCGGCATCCGCAAAGCCGCGTGCCTGCAGGATGTCCGCAGCAACGCCGTGCAGCAGCCTGCGGACGTCGTATTGCTCGCGGAAGAAGCGCCGGTCGATCGCCTCGCCCCAGCGGCGGCGCTGCGAGTGGGCCAGGCCCGCCGCCAGCGCTAGCGCCAGGTAGATCCAGCCGCGCGCCTTCACGATGGCGATCAAGGGCTGGTCGCCGTGCAGCAGAAGGTCGACCACCAGGATCAGCCCCAGGACCGGCACGATCGCGAGCAGTGCGCCGCGCGTCAATGCGTACTGAAGACCCTGGCGCACGATCACGCGAATGTCGAACAGGCGGTGCCTCAGTATCGAGTAGGCGAAGCAGGCGGGAAAGAGCACGAACAGTAGAGCCAGCAGGTAGTTGGCAGTCGGGGTGAACAACAGGCGCGGCACGGCTGACTGGTGCGTCGGGTCCCAGACCAGGAACCGCACCAGGCTCGGCAGGACCCCGACCGCGCCACCTACCATCAGGACCCGCAGTCGACGTCGCTCGTTAGGGCTACTTAGACGGAAGTAGTTGGTGACCAGGGCCGCCACTGAGGCCAGGCCGTAGAGGCCGAACAACGACACGCCGGTCACCGTCACCGCGACAGGCGCTAGCTGGCCATGGGCCTCGAGCGGTGCATATACGGTCAGGTACGTGGATCGCGCGAAGACCGGCGCGAACCAGAGCGCCGGCAGCCAGATCAGGGCATACGGCCAGTGCGCCCGGAACAGCCTCTGCGGGAAGACCGTGAAGAAGGTCAGCACGATGGGCCCGACCAGGTACACACAGAGGTTGGGAATCCACAGCAGTGTCCCGGCGCCCAGCGGGAGGTTGCGCCACAGGGCGGCGTAACCGGGCGGAACAAGGACGAAGTACAGTCCGACGGACAGGGTGGCGAGCGCCAGCGCGCCCAGCCGCGCGCGGAAGTCGTACGGGCGGCTGAACGCGATGAACAGGGCAGTGGCCAGCAGCAGCAGCGCGTTCAGCTGCCACAGAGCGTGCTGTCGGCTAACCGCCGTGTCGAAGAACCCGGTACGCCCGACCGTTGCCGTCGTCTCGAACCGCTGTCCCTCGCGCTCAATGCCCAGAACGTAGGCACGGTCGGTCTCCAGGTTGGCCGCAAGCACGCGCCAGTCGAATGCCGCCTCAATCGCCATCCCGTCGATGGCTAGCAGCCGGTCGCCCGGGCGCACGCCGGCCTGCTCGGCCGGGGACCCCGACCGCAAGGCCGCCACCACCTGCCAGGACCCTTCGGTCCGCGTGCGCACGCCGAGAGACTCGGGTCCCAGGAGCTGGCACCAGACGCGCAGCAGGCAGTCGAGCATGAACGCGGCGGCAAGCAGCCACAGCCACCATGGTGCACGGCGCCGCTGCGTCTGCCCGCCGGTTGCTGCCACCGAGCCTGCCGGTCCAGCAGCGCGGTGCTCGAGATCTTGAGCCAGGGCGCGGGCCTCGACCCGCAGGGCAGTGGTCTCCAGGAATCCCGCGCTACCATCGTGTCGCGCCAGCAACCCCCCGACTTCGGCGCGAAGGGCCTCGTCGCCCGCGCAGGCCTCGCGCAGCCAGGCGTCGCGCTGGCCGGGCTCGTGCTCGAGCGCGGCGTCGAGTAGTCCCTTGAGCCGTTCCCAGCGTTCCGGAGTCAGCCGGCACCTCCCGGCTGCAGTTCCCCGAGCAGCCAGGCGCGCGCGGCCGTCCAGTCCCGCTTGACGGTCCTGGGCGATACGCCCAGCACCTCGGCCGACTCCTCCACGCTGAGGCCGCCGAAGAACCGCAGTTCCACGACCCGGGCACCGCGGTCATCGAAAGCCGCCAGCGACTGCAGCGCATCGTCCAACGCCACAAGGTCCGCCCCGGGCTGGGCCGTAGATACCTCATCCAGGCCCGCATCGCCCGCCACGCTCAGCAAGATGGCCTGCCGCTTGCGGGAGTCACGCGCGCGCGCAAAATCGACCAGGATGCGCCGCATGGTCGTGGCCGAGATGGCGAAGAAGTGCGCGCGGTCCTGCCACTGAACCCCGCGGGCATCGATCAGCCGGACGTAGGCCTCGTTGACCAGCGCGGTCGTCTGCAGCAGGTGGCCGTCGGGCTCGCGCAGCATGTAGCTGTGCGCCCGACGACGCAGTTCGTCGTGGACGAGTGGAATGAGCTGGCCGAGGGCTGCGCGGTCGCCACGGCACCAGGAATGCAGCAGTCCCGTGACCTCAGCCGTCGCTCGCTCGCTCACGGAGAGCCCCCCTGCGTCCTCGGCCACGGAACCTTGTTGCGAATCTACCGGGCTCCGCACGGAAAGCGAAGAAAAATCGTGCGTCCTGACCCTTTCCGGTCCTGTTCTTCGCATTAACACCCAGGAAGGACACTTTTTCACGATCGATTCTGGAGGTTATGTCATGCGTCCTGTATTTCGCTGCATCATCACAGCGGGTTGCATGGTGGCGTTCGCGACTCCCGCGCTCGCCCAGTTCAATTCCGGGGCGCCGTGGGGCCCGGATACGTTCGCCGGGCTGGAGGTCACTTTCATCGACCGCACCGCACTTGACGAGGACATCGCCCACTACCGGTTCTGGGCCGAAACCGGACCGGGAGAATTCGACAAGGTCCGGATCCATCGCGTGGTGCGGGAAGACAAGCGGTTCCGCCCGAAGGACACGGTGGACAGCATGTTCCTGCTGCCCGGCTCGCCGCAGTTCTTCGAGGGCATCTTCATGCCGGCGCCGGAGCAGTCCTTCGCCATCTACCTGGCTAGGAACGGCATCGACGTCTGGGGCATGGACTGGGGCTGGGACTTCGTGCCCGCGGGTACCACCGACTTCAGCATGTTCGAAGGCTGGGGAGTGGAGAAGGACGCCAGGCACACGGACCTGGCGCTGTCGGTCGCGCGCCGCATCCGCACGCTGACCGGCCAGGGCAACGGCCGCCTGCACCTGCTGGGCTTCAGTTACGGTGTGCCCGTAGCCTACGCCGTCGCAGGCGCGGAAACGCAGCGGCCGCCCGGGCATCGCAACGTCAAGGGACTCATCCCGGTCGACCTCAACTTCAAGGTGTCAACAGTCGGGGCCCGCAGCAACAACTGCAACGGGGCGATTACTACCAAGGCCAATGCATTGGACAACGGCATCTATGAGGTCATGGAGCCGCTTGCTCTGATTGGCAATCTGGCCCAGTCGGCACCCGATGACCGGTCGCCTTTCTTTCCGGCACTGACCAACTACGAGTTTGCCGTGTTCATTGGCATTCCCGGGTTCGTCACGGGCACGCCTCCCGCATCGCTGACCTACACTGATCCCGATCTGTGGGTGGACTTGCTGGCCACGTCACCCGTCTACCGTACCCAGCAGGCCGACTATGACATGTCGGCCGCACGCTGCGACGACGACGCGGTGGCGCCCGTGGCCTTCGACGACCATCTGGACAAGATCGCCCTGCCGATCTTCTACGTGGGTAAACATGCGGCGTTTGGGATGCACGCGGCGACACTGACCGCCAGCGCGGATATCTCGCAGTGGCTGGTGAACCCTCCCGCCACCCCGAACCTTGCGCACGGCGACCTGTT
>DATHZW010000129.1:0-2789 GCA_035458405.1 Steroidobacteraceae bacterium
GGTTGGATCGACCAGCTTGCCGAGGCCGGCCTCGCGCCCGAGGCGCTTTACGCCGAGACGCAATGCCTGCCGCAGAACCCCGGCAAGATCGTGGCGGTCCTGGAGGGCAGCATGCTGCTGGTGCAGCAGCCGGGCGGAATCCCGGTGGCGCTCGACGCCGAGCCGCTGACGGAGGCGTTTGCGCTGGCGGGCCTGGAGGGCGATGACCGGCACGTACAGTTGTTCGTGGCCCAGGAGGACTGGGAGTCGGCGCGCAACATGATCGAGGCGCTGCGCGAAGTGACCGGCAGCCTGGACGTGCAATTGCTGCCGGACGGCGCCCTGCCGTTGCTGGCCGGGGCCGCGGTGATGTCCGCCCCTGTTTCCCTGCTTTCCGGCCCCTACGCGCCGCGCACGGGCTGGGCCGCGGCCTGGCGTCGGTGGCGGCTGGCCGCCGGGCTGGCGGCTGCGCTGCTGATCCTGCACGTCGGCTCGCAGGCCTGGGAACTCGTCGCCCTGGCCTCCCAGGAGCGGCGGCTGGACGCGTCAATCACGGAGACGTTCAGGATTGCGATGCCCGGCGTTGAACGAATCGTCGATGCGCGCCGGCAGATGGAACAGAGGCTCGGCGGAGCCGCAAGTGCCGACCCGGCCGGGCTGCTCGGGCGGCTCGACACGCTTGCGCCAGTCTTCACGAGCGTGCCTGGAGCCCGGATAAAGTCCCTGGGGTGGCGCGAGCGCAAGCTGGACATACGCATCCTGGCGCCTTCCGGGGACGTCCTTGCGGAACTGTCCCGCGCTGCGGGACAGCAGGGCCTGTCCTTCGACGTGCAGTCGACGCTGCCGAGCGAAGGCGGAGTCGAAGGGCTTGTTTCGATATCGCCGGCAGGTCGGACATGAACGCACTCCAATGGTATCGGTCGCTGGCCGAGCGTGAACAGCAAGCCGTCCTGTACGGCGGGATCGCCGCGGCAGTCCTCCTCCTTGCCGGGGGACTCTGGGGCCTGGAGTCGGCGACTTCCTCCATGGAGGCTCGCGTGACGGCCAAGCGAGCCGACCTCGCGTGGATGCAGGCTGTCGCACCACGGCTGCAGAGCATGCCTGCCGCGCGCCCGGACGAGTCGCTGGCACTGACCGTCGCCAGGACCGCAAAGGACACCGGGCTCGCGGGCGCCTTGTCTGCGGTCGATCCCGCCGGCGAGGGCGGCATTCGGGTCCGGTTCGAGGGGGCTTCGTTCGACTCGATGGTGATCTGGCTCGGCCGTGTCCAGCAGGAACGCGGCCTGGTCGTCGAATCAGCGAGCATTGACGGAACCCCGACCGAGGGCCAGGTCAACGTGAGCCTCGTGCTGCGGAATCCTTGACGGCAATGCGACGTACCCGGCTCCTCGTCACCGCGGGTATCGCGGCGTTCCTGATCTTTCTCGTCGTTTTTCTGCCGGCCTCCATGCTGCTGCGTTATGTGCCGCCGGAGGTGACACTCAGTGGCGTCACGGGCACCGTCTGGCGAGGCGGGGCAGCGTCGATTGCGATCAAGGGCACGCCGCTGGGTTCGCTGCGCTGGTCGAACCGGCCGTGGCGACTGTTGCTCCTGCAGGCGCAGTACCGCGTCGAACTGAAACCAGCCGGTGGCGCGGTGGACATGGTCGTGACTGCCGGACGGAACGGCCGGCTCGAGATCAGCAGGCTGACGGGCAATTTTCCCGTGGAGACGGTTTACGGGCTCATCTCCCCGGAAGGCTGGACGGGAACGGTCGAACTGGAAGTCGAGCGGGTCGCCATGGTCTCCGGGTTCCCGGTCTCCGCCGCCGGCACCGTGCAGGTGCGTGATCTCTCCTACTCGGGCGGACCCCGGAGGTTCAACCTCGGAAGCTTCGAACTCCTGCTCGGGGAAGGCGCCGTAGGCTCCGATTCGATCTCGGGCCGGTTGCGCGACCTCGACAGCGGCCCGATGAACGTCCGAGCCACCATAGAGCTGGACCGCGACCACCGGTACCTGATCAGTGGCGAAGTGGCTGCGGGACCGGAGGCCGGTCCCGCCGTCCTGCGCACGCTGTCGTTTCTCGGTCAGCCCGACTCGATGGGCCGACGGCAGTTCAGCATCGAGGGCACCCTGTAGCCGGCAAGCCGGGATTCCCGTTGCATAGCGCCGCATGGTGCTGCCCCTCAGGCAACGCCCTCCCACTGCTTCCAGGCGTCCATCATCGGGAAGTACAGGCCGATTTTCTGTGGCCGTGAGTCGTAGAGCTTCAAGACGCGCGAGTACCGCTCCAGCTGCGAGCCGTAACGCTCGAGTTCCTGGTCGAGAAACTGCGCCAGCCCCCCGCCTTCATGCACGCTGGTCTTCCAGTCCACGACCCACCGCGTGCCCGCCTCGTCGACGAAGGTCCGATCCACCTTGATGCTGGTGAACTCGTTGTCGAGCCATGCGGTGATGGCGAATTCACTGGCCGCCTCGAGCGCGTCCGGGTCGAGCAGGCGCGCGGCGAGGCTGCT
The DNA here is from genome assembly GCA_035458405.1 of Steroidobacteraceae bacterium. GTDB lineage: Bacteria > Pseudomonadota > Gammaproteobacteria > Steroidobacterales > Steroidobacteraceae > SG8-30. The sequence continues at coordinate 2,476 of DATHZW010000129.1, forward strand.
CGCGGCAAGCTTGGACACGGCCTCGCCGATCCGTGACACGGCACGGTCCCAGAGCTGCTCGGGCAACCCCAACCGCGCCAGATCCCTGCGCCAGCCGTCGGGACGCGCCACCAGCTGTGCCGGCGCCAGTCCGTGGCGCGCGAGTTGCTCCAGTTCCGCGTGCACGAGGGTGCCAACGGCGATGGCCTCCCTGCCCGCCCAGTCGAAATGGGGTCGCACCGTTCCCTCGATCGTCCTGGCCCTGCGGGTCAGGATGGAACATGCAGGGGTCGGCGCCGCTGGCAACGCATACGCCGCCGGCAACCTGCCAGGCC
>DATHZW010000130.1:0-7042 GCA_035458405.1 Steroidobacteraceae bacterium
ACGCAGGTGCGGCCCTCGACGTTGCCGATGATGTGCATCACCTCGGCCTCGTTGGGCCGCGGGCGGCGCTTGTCGATGATCGCCAGGTCCGCGTCGTCGAGCCGCCGGGCCAGGGCGCGCGCCCGGACCACGCCGCCGACATCCGGCGAAACCACGATCATGTTGTCGTACTTCTGCTTCCAGGCGTCGCCGAGCAACACCGGCGACGCGTAAACGTTGTCCACCGGGATGTCGAAGAATCCCTGGATCTGGTCTGCGTGCAGGTCGATGGTCAGCACCCGGTCGACGCCCGCCCCCTTGATCATGTTGGCGACCAGCTTGGCCGTGATCGGCACGCGTGTCGCCCGCGGCCGGCGATCCTGCCGCGCATAGCCGAAATAGGGAATCACCGCCGTGATGCGGGCCGCGGACGCCCGCCGGCACGCATCCGCCATGACCAGCAATTCCATCAAGTGGTCGTTCGCCGGCGGGGAAGTCGACTGCACCAGGAAGACGTCGCGGCCGCGCACGTTCTCCATGACCTCGACCTGCGTCTCGCCGTCGCTGAAATGCCCCACGAAGGCGCGGGCGACCGGCTGCATCAGGTGTCGCGCGATCTCCTGCGCCAGCGCAGGGTTCGCGTTACCCGAGAAGACCGCCATCGTCGTGGAGTGATCCACCCCTCTCTCCCTTTCGCCGGGGTCGCCCCGATCCCGCTAGCAACTGGCTGGGGTGGAAGGATTCGAACCTTCGCATGACGGGATCAAAACCCGTTGCCTTACCACTTGGCTACACCCCAATCAAAACATGTCGTCAGCCAAGGTCGGCCTGCCGCGCCGTTCGCTCTGCCTCGAGCCGCCCAGGAAGCGGCGAGACAGCCAGCCCGCGGGCCACGAACCCCTGCCAGTCGCCCGCCATGCCGCGGAGCGCCCGGGCCGCTTCATCTTGCGCGACAAAGGACGCAAACACACAGGAACCCGTTCCGGTCATCCGAGCCTCCCCGAATTGCCCAAGCCAATCAAGGGCTTGGCGCACCTCGGGGTAGCGCGCGGTGACCACGGGCTCGCAGTCGTTGCGGCCGCCTGCCTGCAGGAAACCGCGAATTGTGATCTTAGGGGAATTTCGTGTCAAATCAGGGGCCTGAAATACCTCGGCCGTGCTGACCGCCACGGGCGGCCGGATGACCGCAAACCACCGCTGCGGCAGGTCGATCGGGACCAGTTCCTCGCCGACCCCCTCGCCCCAGGCCGAGTGGCCGCGGACGAAGACCGGGACGTCCGCGCCGAGCTGAAGCCCCAGGGCCGCCAGCTCGTCGATCCCGAGTCCGGTGCCCCACAACTCGTTCAACGCGACCAGTGTCGTGGCCGCGTCCGAACTGCCGCCTCCGAGGCCGCCCTGCAGCGGAATCCGCTTGCGGACCGCGATGCGCACGCCGTGCTCCACGGCGCCGCGGCGTTGCAGCAGCCGCGCGGCACGCACCACCAGGTCCTCCTCGGGAGCGACCGCGGCGCTGCCGGCCACGCGCTTCACCAGGCCGTCGTCGCGGACCTCGAAGTCGAGCGAGTCGCACAGGTCGATGATCTGGAATACGGTCTGCAGCTCGTGGAACCCGTCCGGCCGCCGGCCGGTGACCTGCAGGAACAGGTTCAGCTTGGCCGGTGCGGGCCAGTCGCGCGACGTCACGGCCCCACCTCCCACCGACTCACTACCAGCTTGAGCCGGGCGCCGTCGCGCGTGACGTCGAGTCGCGCGGGCAGGCCGCCCGCCGCCGCGCTCGAGTAGCGATCGATTCCCACCTGCCATCCGGCCTGCTCGATCCGGACGAGCCGACCGTCGGGGCCGGCCGTCTCCTCGGCCGGCATGCCCGGCGCGGGCACGCCCAGGACCCAGTAGCGCAGCGCGGCGAGCGGAATCTCCGTGCCCAGGCGCTCGGTCAATACGCGGGCCGCGTCGTCACCGCGGACGCTGTTGCCGCTGCCGTCCTCCAGGCTCAGCCCGCTCGGATCGAGGACCGCGCGCAACGCGCCCACGCCCAGCGGGCCGCTGAGCGCCAGGTCGCTGGTCGTGCCGGCCTGACGCCAGTCGATGCTCGCCGAGGCGCCCTCCCCATCCACCGATACGGCGACGCGCCCGGTCATGCGCCAGGCCTGCAGCGACAGGAGCTGGGCCTTGCGCTGGGACCAGTCGACGGGTTCGGGCAGGCGCGGTGCGCTCACGCAGCCGGCCATGGCCAGTATCAGGATGAATGCTGCCCGGCGCATAAGCGGATCAGATGGGGTGCCGTTCCAGCGTCCGCTTCAGCGAACGATTCTCCGGAGCGTCCTCCAGAGCGCCGGTCCACAGGCGTCTCGCTTCGTCCCGGCGACCCTCGGCCCAGAGCACCTCGCCCAGATGCGCGGCCACCTCGGGGTCCTGGGATCGGTCCCAGGCCCGCTCCAGCCAGGTGAGGGCCTCTGCATTGCGCTTCAGCCTGAAGAGCGCCCAGCCCGCCGAGTCCATGACCGCGTAACTGTCGGGCTTGCCCTCGAGCGCCCGGAGGATGAGTTCGTAGCCTTCCCGGACGTGCCGCGTGCGGTCGACCAGCGTGTATCCAAGGGAATTCAAGGCCGTCGGATCGCCGGGCCGGCGATTCAGCACGTCCCGCATCACGTCCACCGCCGCCGCGACCTGATCCGTCTTCTCGAGCAGGAAGGCCTGCGCCAGGCGAAGATCGTCGTCGTCGGGGTAGAACCCGATCAAGCGCTTCATGAGGGCCATGCCGTCACCCGGCCGCCCCGCATCGGCCAGCTGGTTGGCGCGGCCGATCGCCACGTCGCGAGCCCGGTCGGGCGACTGGCTGAGGAAGTCGTCCAGCTGCAGTTCGGCCCTCTCCGGCGCCCCGAGACCGACATTGAGCTCGTAGGCCTTGAGCTGCGAGGCCACTGCCCGCGGGCCGGTCGTGACCCGTTCCAGGTAGCGCACGGCCAGGGCCGCGTCGCCCTGGCGATCGGCGATCAGGCCGAGGTAGGCCAGCGCGGTCTCGTCGCCCCGCGATCCCCGCGCCAGCTCATTGAAGTAACGAGCGGCCGAGTCGTAGTCGCGGCGCGCGAAGGCGACCGAACCCAGGCCTTCGAGCGCCTGGGACACGGCGACCTGGCCGCGACGCAGTTCCTCGAAGACCCGGCCCGCCTCCTCCTCGCGGCCCGCCCCCACCAGCAGCCAGGCGTAGTTCAGCTGGGACAGCGGGTCGCCATCGGCGGCGAGCGCTTCCGCTCGCGCCAACCCGTCCCCGGTTTGCCCCAGCAGCAGCAGCGCGCGCACCTCGGCCAGTTCCGCCAGGCGCCAGCCCGGCCTGAGCTGCAGGGTCCGTCGCGCGGCCTCGAGCGCCCGCGTGCCGTGCTCGGCCTGCTGCCAGAGCACGCTGCGCGCGTACTGCGCCTCGGCCAGGTCCGGGTCCCCGGCGGCGAGTCTTTCCATGACCGCCGCGGCGCCGCTGTCGTTGGCCTCCGCCGACAGGGTGGCGAGCAGCGCCATGTAACCCTGGGGACGCTCGGCGTAGGCGGTGTCGAGAACGATGGCGAACTGCGCGGCTGCTTCGTCGTTTCGATAGAGCTTGAGCAGGCTGGTCGCCAGGAACCGGCGGGCTTCCTCGCGGCCGGGCTGCAACTCGAGCCATCGCCCGGCGCTGTCGGCGGCCGCCCCGAACTGGCCATGGTCGAAGCTGGCGCGGGTGGCGCGCTCCGCGATCCCCGCATCCGTGGACAGCAGGGCGGCGCAGGCCAGCGACTCGCTCGCCGCCGGCCAGCTGCCCCGCTCGAGCGCCAGCTCCCCGAGGTTCACGTGGTGACCGGCATCACCGCCGGCACAGCCCGTCGAGCCCGCCTGTGCTGGCGCGAGCCCGGTCGCGGCCGCGAGGGCGACCGTGAGGAGCAGCAATCTCGGGTGCATGGGCGAACTATAGCGCAGGGACGGGGCCCAGGGTGGACAGCGTGGCTTGTGCTACCCCCTGCCATCCCGGACAATCCGGCGCGTCATCAGGCTGGTGCGCCATGTCGATCGTCGTCCTGGGTCTCAATCACCGCACGGCACCCGTGGAAGTCCGGGAACGCGTCGTTTTCGACGCGCCCCGCCTCCCCGAGGCGCTGCACAACCTGTGCGCCAGGCCCGGCGTGCAGGAAGGCCTGATCGTGTCCACCTGCAACCGCACCGAGATGTATTGCATCGTCGACGGCGATGCCGCGCTCGCCAGCTGGCTGGAGGGCTACCACCAGACCGGCCACGACCTGAGCGAGTGCTGCTATGAGATGCACGGGCCCGCGGCGGTGCAGCACGTGTTCGCGGTCGCCTCGGGACTCGACTCGCTGATCCTCGGCGAGCCGCAGATCCTCGGCCAGCTGAAGGACGCCTACCGCTGCGCCCACGATGCGGGCACGGCCGGCCCCCTGCTCAACCGGCTCTTCCAGGCGACCTTCGCCGTCGCCAAGCGGGTGCGGACGGAGACGCGGGTCGGGGCCAGCGCGGTGTCGGTGGCCTCGGCCGCGGTGGCGCTGGCGCGGCGCATCTTTGCGGGATTCGAGCAACACACGGCGCTGCTGATCGGCGCCGGCGAGATGATCGAGCTGACCGGCCGCCACCTGCACGCGCAGGGCCTCAAGCGGATGATCATCGCCAACCGCAGCCTCAACCGCGCGCAGGACCTGGCGCTCGAATTCAAGGCATCGGCCATCTCGCTGGATGCGCTGGACGAGCACCTCGCCGCCGCCGACATCGTCATCAGCTCGACCGCAAGCCCTACGCCGATCGTCACCCTGGCGGCGACGCGCGCGGCGATCACCGCGCGGCGACGGCGGCCCATGTTCATGCTCGACATCGCCGTCCCGCGGGACATCGAGCCCGCCATCGCCGACCTCGAGGACGTGTACCTGTACACGATCGACGACCTCAGGCAGGTCGTGGACGACAACCTCAAGGCGCGCCAGGACGAGGCGCAGGAAGCGCGCCGGCTGATCGAGGGCGAAGTCGCGCGCTTCATGTCGGCCTTGCGGACGCTCGACGCGGCGCCGATCATCCGCGACCTGCGCGCCCGCGCCGACCAGACCAAGGCGCAGACGCTCGAGCAGGCGCGGCGGATGATCGCCTCCGGCAAGGGCGACGAGGCGCTCGAGTTCCTCGCCAACACGCTGACCAATCGCCTGCTGCACGCCCCGTCCCGGGCGCTGCGCCTGGCCGCGGAACAGGGCGACGCCGAGCTGATCGATGCGGCGCACAGGCTTTACGATCTCGAGGACGGCGAACACTAGGAACTGCCGGGCACGCGCCCGGCAATTCGGGGACAGCGCACCGATCTCCCGCAGCTGCCGGCATGGCGGCGCAGATCCTCTTCCACCGCTCCGAAATCGGTAAACTGTTCCCGAATTGCCCTGCCAGCAGACGATGAAAGATTCAATCCGACTCAAACTGGAACGCCTCGCCGACCGCTGCGACGAGGTCAGCCGCCTGCTGGCGGACCCGGAGGTCCACGACAAGGCCGACCGTTTCCGGGAGCTGTCGGTCGAGTACGCAAGGCTGCAACCGGTGGTCGCCTCCTTTCGCGCCTGGCGGGAGCTGGAACGCCAGCTGAGTGCGGCGCGGGACATGGCGCGCGACCCGGACCGCGAGGTGCGCGAGCTGGCGGCAGCGGAAGTCGAGCAGCTTACCCGGCAACTGGAGGACGGCGAGACCGAACTGCAGCTTGCGCTGGTCCCCTCCGATCCCCACGACGAATCCAACGTGTTCCTGGAAATCCGCGCCGCGGCAGGAGGCGACGAGGCGGCCATCTTCGCCGGCGACCTGTTCCGGATGTACTCCCGCTACGCGGAGTCCCAGGGCTGGCAGGTCGAGGTACTGTCCGAGAGCCGCGGCGAGCACGGTGGCTACCGCGAGATCATCTGCCGCGTCGTCGGCCGCGGAGCCTACTCGAGGCTCAAGTTCGAGTCCGGCACCCACCGCGTGCAGCGGGTGCCGGCGACGGAGGCCCAGGGCCGCATCCACACCTCGACCTGCACGGTCGCGATCCTGCCCGAGGTCGAGGCGGTGGAGAGCATCGACGTCAACCCCGCGGACCTGCGCATCGACACCTATCGCGCCTCCGGCGCGGGCGGCCAGCACGTCAACAAGACGGACTCGGCGGTCCGCATTACCCACCTGCCCACGGGAATCGTCGTGGAGTGCCAGGACGAGCGTTCCCAGCACAAGAATCGCTCGCGCGCCATGTCGCTGCTCATGGCCAGGCTGCTCGGCGCCGAGCAGGACCGGCAGCAGCGCGAAAAGGCGGCGACCCGCAAGCTGCAGGTCGGCAGCGGCGACCGTTCCGAACGAATCCGCACCTACAACTTTCCCCAGGGCCGCATGACCGATCACCGCATCGAGCTGACGCTCTACAAGCTCGACGACATCGTCGGCGGCAACCTCGACGACGTGATCGACCCGCTGGCCCGCGAGTACCGCGCCGAGCAGCTCGCCGAGATCGCCTGAATGCCGCGCAACCGGCACGGGATCGCGGTGAGGGCGGCGTGACACGCCTGTCAGGGATGCTGGAGGCCGCGACCGCCGAACTCGAGGGGACTTCGGACAGCCCCGCGCTGGACGCCGAGATCCTGCTGGCGCACGTGCTCGGCCGGCCGCGGGCCTTCCTGCGCGCCCACGCCGACGACACCGTCGCGCCGGCCGATCACGAACGGTTCCGATCGCTGCTGGCACGTCGCCTCGCCGGGGAGCCGGTCGCCTACCTGACGGGACGGCGCGGATTCTGGTCGCTGGACCTCGAGGTCGGCCCGGGCGTGCTCGTGCCCCGGCCCGAGACCGAGCTGCTCGTCGAGGCCGCGCTGGACGCGCTGGCCGACAGGCCGGCGCCGCAGGTCCTGGACCTGGGCGTCGGCAGCGGCGCCATCGCGATCGCGCTCGCGGTCGAGATGCCGTCCGCGCGCATCACGGCCGTGGATGCCAGCGCGGCGGCGCTGGAAGTGGCGCGCCGCAATGCCGCCCGCGCGGGCGTCGAAAACATCGAGTTCCTGCAGGGCGACTGGTACCAAGCCCTCGGCGGCGG
>DATHZW010000131.1:0-2522 GCA_035458405.1 Steroidobacteraceae bacterium
AGAGCGGCGGCGGTGGTGAAGCCGACTGAGAGGCCTTTCTGACAGGCAGCAAGCCCAAGGCCGAGGGCGACATGGGTCTTGCCGGTGCCGCTGGGGCCGAGGGCGATGACGTTCTCGCGGCGCTCGATCCATTCACAGCGCGCCAGTTCGAGCACCTGCATCTTGTTCAGCGTGGGGATGGCCCTGAAGTCGAAGCTGTCGAGGCTTTTGGTGGCCGGGAACTTTGCCGCCTTGATCAGGCGCTCGATCATCCGCCGCTCGCGGTCGATCAGTTCCAGTTCCACCAACCGGGCGAGGAACCGCACATGGTCCAGCCCCTCGGCTGCGCACTGGCGCGCCAGCTTGTCGTATTCCCGAAGGAAGGTCGGCAGCTTCAGCGTCTTGAGGTGATGGGCGAGAAGGAGTTCGGGGGCGCCGGTCATGCCGCATCCCCCGACACCAGGCACATGTAGCTGGCCACCGAAGTCTTTGCGACATTGGCACGGGGCAGATAGGGGTAGACGTCGAGGTCGAGCTTCGGCGGGCGCGTCTCGACCTGGCACAGCACGAGGTGCTTGATGGCATCGAAGCCGATGGCTCCCATGCGCAGTGCGGTCTTCACCGCCACATGCAGGTCGCCCAGATCGAAGCTCTCCAGGAGCCGCAGGACCTGCACATACTCGCGCCGCCCCGCCTTGAGCATGCGCGCCTCCATCAGGCGGCGCAGGATATGGAAGGCCTCGGGCAGGTCCCAGTTGGCCAGTGGCGCCGCCTGATCGAACGCGCCGATCTTCCGTTCCAGAAGGGCCAGATAATGGATCGGGTCGAAGATCATGTCCTCGCGGTCGTAACACCGGGGATGGCGGGCGATGACATCCCCGGCACAGCCGATCACCACTTGGTCGACGTAGCCCCGGATCCAGACCTCCCGGTGGCCATAGGCGACCGGCACGGAATAGTCGTTGGTCTTGTAGCGCACCAGCGACAGCGAGCTCACTCGCCCGGTGGTCTGGTCACAGGCGTCAAAGGGCGCGGGCGGCAGCTCCGCCATCGCCTCCAGATCCCGCTGCAGCCGCTGCCCGATCGTCTCGGTGTGGCCACGCAGGATGTCCGCCTGACGCTTGCGGCATTGCTCTTCCAGCCAGGCGTTGAAGGCCGCCCAGGACGGGAAGCTCGGTAGCGGCACCATGAAGTTGCGTCGTGCATAGCCGACCAACCCTTCGACGCCGCCCTTGTCGTTGCCCTTGCCGGGGCGCCCGTAGCGGTCGTGGATCACGTAGTGCGACAGGAACCCGCTGAACAACCGCGCCCGCTTGCGCGCGCCGTCCGGCAGGATGCGCGCCACCAGGCATCTGTCGTTGTCGTAGAGGATCGACTGCGGCACGCAGCCGAAGAAGGCAAAGGCGTGGACATGGCCGTCCACCCAGGCCTCGGCCGCCGCCACCGGATAGGCCCGGATGTAACAGGCATCGCTATGCGGGAGGTCGAGAGCGAAGAAGTGTGCCTTCTGCTCAACCCCCCCGATCTCCACCAGAGCTTCGCCGAAGTCGGCCTGGGCATGGCCCGGCGGGTGGTGCAGCGGCACGAACATCTCGCGACTACAGCGCTGATGCTCGCGCACATAATCCTTCACGATGGTGTAGCCGCCGGCAAAGCCGTGCTCGTCCCGGAGGCGCTCGAAGACACGCTTGGCAGTATGGCGCTGCTTCTTCAGCCGCCCGACATCGTCCCTGAGCCACTGGTCGATAATCGTGGTGAACCCATCCAGCTTGGGCCGCATGATCGCCGCCGTTCGACGGTATCCGGGCGGAACCGAAAAGCTCAGCATCTTCTTCACGCTCTCGCGCGAAATCCCGAAATGGCGCGCCGCCGCGCGCTCACTCATGCCATCCCGACACGCGAGACGCACCTTCCGGTAAAGTTCCACGGTGAAAATACCCCCGCCCTCCCTGTCGCCAGAAAGAGCCAAAGTGGCAGAGTTTTACTCCGCCCGCAGCGAGACCATCTCGCCGCTACCGTGGTCGAGTTTTGCACCGCCGCTTACAGTCTGCGCAAAGTTGAGGTGCAGCGCATTGAACAGTTGGAGGGCGTCTTCGAGAACATGGGCTTCGAGCGGCGGGAGGCCGCCATCCGTGCACGCGTCACCTATTTCCATCAGACCGGCTACAACGCCATGAAGATCACCGAGACCCTCGAGGAACGGCTCGCCAATATCCCCTACTACGCGAAGATCCTGACGGACCGCACAGACCTCCTGTCACTGGCCAGCCCATCAGAGGTCAGGGAGTGCCTGCTGGCCAGCGCCGACTAGCAGGATTGCGCGAGCCGCCATCAGTTCCTTCCCGGCCGCATGCCAGGCAGAGAGGCAGTCCCGATCGGTTGGAGACGCAACGCTGCGGCGCCTGACTGGGACCTCAAGGTCATTGGCGGGCCGATGGCCACGTCCGGAATGTCGGGGTTGTCCCCCGAGGACGGCTCTGGCTCGCCAATCTGCGGCAGTGTCATGCGCGGCTCATATTCGGGATTTCCGCCGACGACGGAGC
>DATHZW010000132.1:0-3039 GCA_035458405.1 Steroidobacteraceae bacterium
CTGCAGCGCGATGACGATCTCCTGCTCCAGCCTGTCCGGGTTGGGCTCGACGGCGACCTGGGACAGGCGGTCGTTCAACCGGGTCCTGATGCGCTCGCGGATCTCCGGCAGGCGCGAGCTGACCTCGTTCGCTATCGTCTCGACGCCCTCGCAGCGCCCCAGCAGCAACTCGGCGATCCGGCCGCCCTCGCTACCGCGCGACTCCGTGAGCGCCGCCAGCGCCTCGGCCAGGAGCCCATGTGCCGCCTCGAGTTGTGGCGTCGTGTCGCGTTCCGCTTCGCGCAGCACGCCGGGCCAGCGCAGCAGGTCCACGACGTTGATGTCGGCGGCGTCGGCGAGGCGCCGACGGACCTGGTTGGCCTGCTCGATGAGCCGCTCGAGCAGGGGTTCGTTGAGTGCCAGTTCCGGTGACGTCGCCGAGCTTGCGCGGAAATACAGCGCCGCCTCGACCTTGCCGCGACGAACGAGGCCGGCGATGGCCTGCCTGAACTCGCCCTCGCTGGGCCTGAATTCCTCCGGCAGCCGCAGGGTCACCTCGAGGTAACGGTGGTTCACCGTCCTCAGCTCCCAGGCGAGGGTTCCGAAGGGCGCGGTCCGCTCGCGTCGGGCGAAGCCGGTCATGCTGCGTATCATCTTGTCCCCGTCCGGCGTTGCCGCCAGCCCGCAGCGCCGCGCTCACGGCGCCGGCGCTGGTCGTGTAAGCTTTCGCGCCAGAATAACAGATGCGTCGCGGGCTGCGCCGGGAGGACGCTTGAAGGTCGAATACGCCGACGTCAGCGATGTCGGGCACCGTGAGGACAACCAGGATCGCGCCGCGGTCGTGGCCAACGAAGGCGCCGCGCTGCTGGTCGCCATCGATGGCATGGGCGGCCACGCGGACGGTGCGCGGGCGGCGGAAATCGGCCGCAAGGTCATGCTCGACGCCTTCGCGGCCGAGGCGCACCCGCTGTTCGACCCGCTCGGGTTCCTGCACTTGTCGCTCGGCTGCGCCCATCACGCGGTGGTGGAGGTCGGCCGTTCGATGCCGGTGGAGCACCGTCCGCGCGCCACCTGCGCCGTCTGCCTGGTCCAGGATGGCTCGGCGTACTGGGCCCACCTCGGGGACAGCCGCGTCTATCACATCCGCAACGGGGCGGTCGTCGAGCGGACCCGGGACCATACCCACGTGGAGCAACTGCTGCGCGAGGGGATGATCCGCGAGGACGAGGTCCAGGGTCACCCGCTGCGCCACTACGTGGACTGCTGCATAGGCGGGGAAGCGGCGCAGCCGGAGATGAGCCTGTCGCTGCGCAGGCCGCTGCAGCCCGGCGACATCCTGCTGGTCTGCACCGACGGCGTCTGGTCCAACCTGCGCGACGCGGAGATCGCCGGATTCTGGCGGCAGGACGGGCCACCGCTGGCGCAGGCGCTTTCCGACCTGGTGGACCGCGCGGTGGAAGCGTCCGCGCCGCACAGCGACAATGCCACCGCCGCCGCGCTGCGCTGGCTCGGCTGAACATCACCAAGTACGGGGTACACGCATGAGACCGAGCGGCCGCTCGCCGGACGAGCTTCGCACGATTCAATTCACCCGCGGCTTCACCGCTCATGCGGAAGGCTCGGTGCTGGTCGAGTTCGGAGACACCCGCGTCTTGTGCACGGCCAGCGTCGACAACGGCGTGCCGGCCTTCCTGCGCAATTCGGGCCAGGGCTGGGTGACGGCCGAGTACGGCATGCTGCCGCGCGCCACCCACACCCGCAGCCCGCGTGAGGCTGCGCGCGGCAAGCAGACTGGCCGGACCCAGGAGATCCAGCGCCTCATCGGGCGGTCCCTGCGCGCCTGCATCGACCTCAAGGCGCTGGGCGAGAGGACGATCACGGTCGACTGCGACGTGCTGCAGGCGGATGGCGGTACGCGAACTGCCGCCATCACGGGCGGCTACGTTGCGCTAGCGGACGCCATCGCCTCGCTCAGGGAGCGTCGCCTGCTGGCCAGCAGCCCGATCCACGGCCAGGTGGCCGCGGTTTCCGTCGGGATCGTAGCCGGTGTGGGGGTCCTGGACCTCGACTACGCCGAGGACTCCGAGGCGGAGACCGACATGAACGTCGTCATGAATTCGGGCGGCGGTTTCATCGAAGTGCAAGGCACCGCCGAGGGACACGCATTCCGGCGCGAGGAACTCGACGGCCTGCTCGACCTTGCGGCAGCGGGCATCACCCGCCTCTGCGCGCTGCAGCTCGAGGCGCTGGGCGGCCGGACGGGCTGATCGGGTCGATGAGCAAGGTCGTCCTGGCCAGCGCCAACGCCGGCAAGCTCCGCGAGCTGCAGGCACTGCTCGCCGACTGCGGGCTGGAAGTCCTGCCGCAATCCTCCCTGGGCATCGCGGCGCCGGAGGAAGACGGCGCGACCTTCGCGGAAAACGCCCTGCTCAAGGCCCGGCACGCGGCGCGCGCGAGCGGCCTGCCGGCGATCGCCGATGATTCCGGGCTCGAAGTCGATGCGTTGGACGGGCGTCCCGGCATCCATTCGGCCCGTTATGCGGGCGCCAATCGCAGCGACGACGACAACAAGGCAAGGCTGCTCGAGGAACTGGCGGCCGTGCCGGCCGCGGCGCGAACTGCGCGCTTTCGCTGCGCCATGGTCTTCGTTCGCGATGCCGGCGATCCGCAGCCGCTGGTGAGCGAGGCGGCCTGGGAAGGCTCGATCGGCTTCGAGCCGCGGGGCGCTGGCGGGTTCGGCTACGACCCGCTGTTCGTCGTCGCCGGCGACACCCGCAGCGCGGCGGAAATGCCCGCGGACGAGAAGAACCAGGTGAGCCATCGGGCGCAGGCGTTGCGCGCGCTGGTGCGGGCGATCAGGGAAGTGAGTGGTGAGTCGTGAGTGGTGAGTCGGAAGAAATTCCTGCCGGCTTTACGACTCACAACTCACAACTCACGACTCACCGCTCACTGCACAAACTTCACCGGGTCGCCCGTTTTCGGCTCCTTGTCCGGGTACAGGCCGTTGATCAGCCGGTGCTGCTCCACTGAATATTCCTTCACCGGCGAGCGCGCCGCGAT
>DATHZW010000133.1:0-2233 GCA_035458405.1 Steroidobacteraceae bacterium
GGAACCCCGCCTGCGCCAGGATCAATGCGGCAAACAGCCCGCAGGGCCCGAAGCCCACGATGACGGGCCGCTCCCGCAGGCCTGCCGGCGCCCGGCCGACGGGGTGATAGCTGGTGTCCGGTGCCGGCCCCAGCTTGCGATCGTGGGCCAGGCGCTTGAGGATCTCCGCCTCGTTGCGGACCTCGACGTCGATGATGTACACGAAGACGATTGCGCTGTTCTTCTTGCGTGCGTCGTAGCTGCGCTTGAAGACGGTGAAATCGAGCAGATCGGCTTCGGTAATGCCCAGGCGCCTGACGATGGCCGCGCGCAGGGCGTCCCCGGGATGATCGAGGGGCAGCGACAGTTCGATGATGCGGATCAAGCGCGGTTCCTGGCTGGTGTCCCCAGCAGAGGGCTACAATGTGTCCCGGATTGTAGCGGCGTTTGGCCTTATTCTCCCTGTTGCAAGGCGTCCCCGCCGGTTCCTGGTGACTGGTTACCTGTCGTGGCACGAACGAAGAGCAGCAGCCGCTGGCTGCAAGAGCATGTCAACGATCCTTACGTCAAGCAGGCGCAGAAGGACGGCTACCGCTCGCGCTCGAGTTACAAGCTCATCGAGTTGAACCAGAAGGACCGGCTGATCCGTCCGGGCATGCTGGTCATGGACCTCGGCTCCGCGCCCGGCGGCTGGTCGCAGGTGGCGGCTGCGCTGGTCGGCGACAAGGGCAGGGTGCTCGCGACCGACATCCTGCCGATGGACCCACTGGCAAACGTGGATTTCATCCAGGGGGACTTCCGCGAGGAGGCCGTGCTGAACCAGATTCTCGAGCAGCTTCACGGGCAGAAGCCGGACCTGGTCATGTCGGACATGTTGCCCAACATCAGCGGCATCAGTTCCGCCGACCAGGCCGGGGCGATCTACCTGCTGGAACTTGCGCTCGACATGGTCAGGCGCGTCCTCAAGCCCGGCGGCAGCTTCGTCGCCAAGTTGTTCCAGGGCGTGGGGTCGGACGCGTACCTGAAGGAACTGCGCACCGCGTTCGAGAAGGTGTCGATACGCAAGCCCGCCGCCTCCCGGTCCAGGTCGAGGGAGGTCTACGTGGTCGCCAAGGGCTTCAAGGGCTAGGCAGACGCGGCCCGGGTCATGCGGGCCCGGCCGGTGCGAGCGCACCCGAAAGCAGCGCCAGCAGCCGGCTCCATGCGCGTTCCGCCTGGGCCTCGTTGTAGACCAGGGTGTCGGGCGGGCACCAGCCGTGCAGCGTGCCCTCGTAGACCTCGATTTCCGCCGGCAGCCCGGCCGCGGTGAACGCCGAGCGCAAGGCATCCTTCGCCTCCGGCTGCGCCTTGTCGTCGCTCTCGGCGATGGCGACCAGGCAGCTCGCCTTCATCCTGGCCACCAGCAGGTGCGGACTGTCGGGCTTGTCGGTCACCAGGCCTGCCCCGTGGAAGGACGCCGCTGCACCGACCCGGTCGGGCAGCGCCGCGGCCGCGCGCAGGGCCATCGCGCCACCCATGCAGTAGCCGAAGGTGCCGAGCTTGCGGGAGTTGTCCACGGACGGCGACGCATCGAGGTAGCCGAGGTAGGTGAGCGCATCGCGGTTGACGGCGTCGGTCGTCAGCAGGGCGCGCATCGTGCCCCAGAGCTTGCGGACTTCCGGGTCCTTCATGTCGAGCGGCTCGGGGAGCGCCGGCAGTCGGGTGGAACGGTAGTAGGGATTCGGCGCCAGGACGGTGTAGCCGGATTCCGCCAGGCGATGGGCCATCTGCCTGATCGAGGCACGCAGGCCCCAGGCGTCCGGCCACAGGATCACGCCAGGATGCTTCCCGTCCGCGGGCTGCGCCAGGTAGGCCTCGGCCACGCCATCGGGGGTCGTCACCTCGACCATGGAATCGCTGACCGTGAGCGCGTTGGCCGGACGCGGCAGGCTGGCCGCCACGCCGGCGCCGATGACCAGGGCGCCAAAGTGCCGCCGCGTCAGCGCCGAGCCATTTCGCAGCGAGTATTCCTCCATCTCGCGCAGGGTTCTCTCGTCACACATGTCGAGTCCTCACAATTCAGGCGTGCAGGTGGCACGCTACCCGATGCGGCTTCCCGGCGCTGCCGACGT
Source organism: Steroidobacteraceae bacterium (assembly GCA_035458405.1). Classification (GTDB taxonomy): domain Bacteria; phylum Pseudomonadota; class Gammaproteobacteria; order Steroidobacterales; family Steroidobacteraceae; genus SG8-30. The sequence continues at coordinate 2,091 of DATHZW010000133.1, forward strand.
CCACCACCGGCGGCACCACCTTCGAGCAGACGTCCATCACCTTGGGGCAGCGCTTGTGGAAAGGGCAGCCCGGCGGCGGGTTCATCGGCGAGGGCACGTCGCCGGTGAGCACGATGCGCCTGGACTTGCGCTTCGGGTCCGGC
>DATHZW010000134.1:0-8681 GCA_035458405.1 Steroidobacteraceae bacterium
AGCGGGCGTCGAGCGCCTCGTAGACCTTGACCGCCGTGTTGAAATCGCCGCTGCTCAGCAGCTGGTGGGCGCGGTCGTACATGACGCTGGGCTCGCCGGGGGCGACCTCGCGGTCACGCCAGGACTTGCAGCCCGACAGGGCCATCGCGCAGGAAAGGACCGCTGCCAGCAGCAGTCCCGATCGGGAAAATGACAAGGCACTGGACCCCATGGTTGCCGACGCCGCAGTATAGCCGAAAGACCCCCGGATCCCGGATGAGTTCCTCGCACATCAAGTTGTCAGCACGCGTGCCCGCCGCAGCGGCCGGCCGGCGCCTCGACCAGGCGCTTGCCGGGCTGTTTCCGGACTATTCCCGGACGCGCCTGAAGTCCTGGATCGACGAGGGCAAGGTGCTCGTCGACGGCCGGCCGCTGCGCCCCCGCGACCGCCTCGTCGGCGGCGAGTCGGTGCAGGTCGACGCGCAGCTCGAGGACGAGGTGGCGGTCGTGCCCCAGCCGATGGCGCTCGAGATCGTCTACGAGGACGCCACCCTGATCGTCGTCAACAAGCCGGTCGGGCTGGTCGTCCACCCCGGCGCCGGCAACCCGGACCGGACGCTGCAGAACGCCTTGCTGGCCCACGATCCCGGGCTGTCCCTGCTGCCACGGGCCGGCATCGTCCACCGGCTGGACAAGGACACCAGCGGGCTGCTCGTGGTCGCGCGGACCCTGGAGGCGCACTCCGCCCTGGTGCGCATGCTGGAAGCGCGCGAGATCCATCGCGAGTACGAGGCCGTGTGCAGCGGCGTGATGACCGCCGGCGGCACCGTCGACGCGCCGATCGGCCGTCATCGCGTGGACCGGGTGCGCATGGCGATCCGCGAGGACGGCCGGGAATCGGTGACCCACTATCGCGTGCTGGCGCGCTTCCGGGCCCATACCCACGTTCGCGTCATGCTCGAGACCGGCCGGACCCACCAGATCCGGGTGCACCTCGCGCATGCCGGCTATCCGATCGTCGGCGACGCGACCTATGGCCGGCGGCTGGCAATCCCGAAGGGCGCGACACCGAGGCTCGAGGCCGCGTTGCGCGGATTCCGCCGCCAGGCCCTGCACGCCGCCCGGCTGGCCTTCGAGCATCCCATGACCGGCGGTTCCTGCGAGTTCTCGGCCCCGGTGCCGGGCGACATGCGGGAGTTGCTCGACGCGCTGCGCGAGGACGCCAGCCGCCCCGCGGCGGGCGACGGGCGTGGCTGACCTCGATTTCATCCTGCCCGACTGGCCGGTGGCCGCGACGGTGCGCGCCGCCGTGTCGCTGCGCACCGGCGGCACCAGCGGCGGCCCCTTCGCGTCGCTGAACCTCGGCGGGCACGTCGGCGACGACCCGTCAGCGGTCGCCGGCAATCGCGCCCGCCTGGCGGCCGCACTCGGCCTGCCCGCCGAACCCTTGTGGCTCGAGCAGGTCCACGGCAGCGACGTGGCCCGTTTCGACGGGACTCCGCTACCGCGCGCCGACGCCTCGGTGGCGCTCGAACCCGGCCAGGTCTGCGCCGTGCTGGTGGCCGACTGCCTGCCGGTCCTGCTGGCGGATCGGGCCGGCCGCTGCGTGGCGGCGGCGCACGCGGGGTGGCGCGGCCTTGCCGCGGGCGTCATCGAGAACACGGTCGCGAGTCTTCCCGTCGCGCCGTCGGGGCTGGTCGCCTGGCTGGGGCCGGCCATCGGGCCCGATGCGTTCGAGGTCGGCAGCGAGGTCCGGGAACAGTTCCTGGGCTCGGACGCGGGGGCCGCGGGACTGTTCAGGCCAGGCATGGCGGGCCGCTGGATGGCCGACCTCTTCGGTCTGGCGCGGCGCCGGCTGGCGGCCGCCGGCGTGACCTCCGTGCATGGCGGCGGCCTGTGTACGCTGTCCGACCCCGGACGGTTCTTTTCCTACCGCCGGGACGGGCTTACCGGGCGCCTCGCCGCACTGGTCTGGAGGCAGTAGCCAAATCGTCCACATCGTGTAGGCTGTCGCGCCTGGATTTCCCCGGGGTTGCCCGTGTCGACACTGGCCCTGATCGTCCTGTTCACGTCGCTCGGCGGCGCCATCAGCGCCACCATCGCCGGCGTGTTCCTGCTGCTGCCGGAACGGCAGCGCCACGACGTGCTGCCACACCTGGTGAGCTTCGCGACCGGCGCCCTGCTCGGGGCGGCGCTGCTGGCCCTGTTGCCGCACGCGATCGAGACGGCCGGCGCCGGCAATGCCCACAAGGTCGGCCTGGCGCTGGTGCTGGGCATCCTGGCCTTCTTCGTGCTGGAGAAACTGGTCCTCTGGCGGCACTGCCACGACGACCCCTGCGAGGCCCACGCGCCTCAGGACCATCACCGCGACCGTGCCTCGGCGGTCATGATCCTGTGGGGCGACGGCTTCCACAACGCGCTCGACGGCGTGCTGATCGCGGCGGCCTTCATGACCGACACGCACCTCGGCATCGTCACGGCGATCGCCGTATATGCCCACGAGATCCCGCAGGAAGTCGGCGACCTGGCCATCCTGATCAACGGCGGCATGAGCCGCGGCCGGGCGCTCGCCATGAACGTGGCGGTCAGCCTGACGTCCGTGGTCGGAGCGGCGATCGCCTACCTGGCGCTGGCCCAGGCCATGCAGGTCCTGCCCTATGCCATCGCGGTGGCGGCCTCGAGCTTCCTCTACATCGCGGTGGCCGACCTGATCCCCGGGCTGCACCGCCGCGTGGATGCCAGGGCATCGATCCAGCAGGTGGCGCTGCTGCTGCTGGGAATGACTGTCATCTACGTCTCGCATCGCCTCGCGCACTGACGCTCCAGGGGGGGGCGGAGCGGCTCCCGGCGGTTGAATTCCCCGGGTTTAGGCCCCATTCAGGGGTCAACCGATCCCAGGAGCGCCCGACCTGCGCATGGACCGCCTGACCTCCAAGTTCCAGATGGCCCTGGCCGACGCCCAGTCGCTGGCCGTGGGGCGCGACAACCAGTTCATCGAGCCCGCCCACGTGCTGCTGGCGCTCGTCGACCAGCAGGGCGGCGCCATCCGGCCACTGCTCGACAAGGCCGGCGTCAACGTCGACGTGCTGCGCTCCAGCCTGCTGAAGGCGATCGACGGCCTGCCGAAGGTGGAAGGCGCGCCGGGCGAGGTGCACCTCTCCAACGACCTCGGGCGGCTCCTGAACGTCACCGACAAGCTCGCGCAGCAGAAGGGCGACCAGTACATTTCGAGCGAGCTGTTCGTGCTTGCGGCGGCGGAAGACAAGGGCGCCGCCGGCAAGGCGCTCAAGGACGCCGGCGGGGTCAAGGGTGCGCTGAACAAGGCCGTCGACGAGCTGCGCGGCGGCGAGAAGGTCCAGGATCCGAATGCCGAGGAGGCGCGCGGCGCACTCGACAAGTACACCATCGACCTGACCGCGCGCGCGGAGCAGGGCAAGCTCGACCCGGTGATCGGCCGCGACGACGAGATCCGCCGCACCATCCAGGTGCTGCAGCGCCGGACCAAGAACAACCCCGTCCTCATCGGCGAGCCCGGCGTCGGCAAGACCGCCATCGTCGAGGGGCTGGCCTCGCGGATCGTCAACGGCGAGGTCCCCGAGGGGATCAAGAACAAGCGCGTGCTGTCGCTCGACATGGGCGCGCTGATCGCGGGCGCCAAGTTCCGCGGCGAGTTCGAGGAGCGGCTCAAGGCCGTGCTCAACGAGCTGGCGAAGCAGGAAGGCCAGATCATCCTGTTCATCGACGAGCTGCACACCATGGTCGGCGCGGGCAAGGCCGAGGGCGCCATGGATGCCGGCAACATGCTGAAGCCCGCGCTCGCGCGCGGCGAGCTGCATTGCGTCGGCGCGACCACGCTCGACGAGTACCGCAAGTACGTCGAGAAGGACGCGGCACTCGAACGCCGCTTCCAGAAGGTCCTGGTCGGCGAGCCGTCGGTGGAAGACACGATCGGCATCCTGCGGGGGCTGAAGGAGCGCTACGAAGTCCACCACGGCGTCGAGATCACCGACCCGGCGATCGTCGCCGCGGCCACGCTGTCGCACCGCTACATCACCGACCGGCAGCTGCCGGACAAGGCCATCGACCTGATGGACGAGGCCGCCTCGCGCATCCGCATGGAGATCGACTCCAAGCCGGAGGCGGTGGACCGGCTCGACCGCCGCATCATCCAGCTGAAGATCGAGCGCGAGGCCCTCAAGAAGGAAACGGACGAGGCGTCGAAGAAGCGCCGCGGCCAGCTCGAGGAGACGCTCGCCGGCCTGGAGAAGGAGTACGCGGACCTCGAGGAGCTCTGGCGATCGGAGAAGGCGGCCCTGCAGGGCGCCGCGCACATCAAGGAAGAACTGGAGAACACCCGGATCGACCTCGAAGCGGCCCGCCGCGCGCAGGATCTCGGCCGCATGTCCGAGCTGCAGTACGGGCGCATCCCGGAACTCGAGCGCCGGCTGGCGGCGGCGCAGGCCGCCGAAACGAAGGAGACCCAGCTGGTCCGCAACAAGGTGACCGACGAGGAAATCGCCGAGGTCGTTTCCAAGTGGACCGGCATCCCCGTGTCGAAGATGCTCGAGAGCGAGAAGGACAAGCTGCTGCACATGGAGGACGCGATCGGCCAGCGCGTCGTCGGCCAGGAGGAGGCCGTGCGCACCGTCGCCGATGCGATCCGCCGCTCGCGCGCGGGGCTGTCGGACCCGAACCGGCCCAATGGTTCGTTCCTGTTCCTGGGTCCCACCGGCGTCGGCAAGACCGAGCTGACCAAGGCGCTTGCCCAGTTCCTGTTCGACACCGAGGAAGCGATGGTCCGCATCGACATGTCGGAGTTCATGGAGAAGCACTCCGTGGCCAGGCTGATCGGTGCGCCTCCAGGCTATGTCGGCTACGAGGAAGGCGGCTACCTCACGGAGGCCGTCCGGCGCAGGCCGTATTCGGTGATCCTGCTCGACGAGATCGAGAAGGCGCATCCGGACGTGTTCAACGTCCTGCTGCAGGTGCTCGACGACGGCCGCCTGACCGATGGCCAGGGCCGGACCGTCGACTTCCGCAACAGCGTCGTGATCATGACCTCGAACCTGGGTTCGCAGCTCATCCAGGAAATGTCCGGCGAGGCGAACTACGACAGGATGAAGTCGGCGGTGCTCGAAATCGTCGGGCAGCAGTTCCGCCCCGAGTTCGTCAACCGCATCGACGACATCGTCGTGTTCCACCCGCTCGGCCGCGAGCACATCCGGCGCATCGTCGACATCCAGATGGGCTACCTGCAGAAGCGGCTCGCGGAGCGCGACATCCGGCTCGAGCTCGACGAAGCGGCGCGCGACCGCCTGGGCGAGGCCGGCTACGACCCGGTCTATGGCGCCCGCCCCCTGAAGCGGGCGATCCAGCAGCAGCTGGAAAACCCGCTGGCGCAGCGGATCCTGAGGGGCGAGTTCGGTCCGGGCGACACGGTGCGTGTCGTCGCCGCCGACGGGGGTCTCGGCTTCACCAGGTGACGCGCGCGTCCGGTTCCGGGCTCCCCCGGGGCCGGCTGGGGCCGGGCACCGGACTCCGCGGGGTCCGGAAATCGGCCACCGGGCCGGTGTCTTAGGCATAATCCGGCAGCGGTCGGGGCTTGAAGCCGGCGCAGGCCGCCCCGATCCCACGTCGCCGGGAAAGCAATCACGGAGCTCGTTCGGGATGCCTTTTTACGAATACCAGTGCAGCCGCTGCGGCCACCACCACGAGGCGCTGCAGAAGGTCACCGACAAACCGCTGCGGAAGTGCCCGGACTGCGGGCGGCTCACGCTCAAGCGGCTGATGTCCGCGCCCGTGTTCAGGCTCAAGGGCGGCGGCTGGTACGAGACGGACTTCAAGTCGGACAAGGAAGGCAAGCGCAACATCGCGGGCGAGAAGGAACCGGCGGCGGCGAAGACGGACACTGACGCCAAGCCGGCCGCCACCCCCGCCAAGGCGGTCGATGAGGCCCCGGCCAGGAAGGAAAGCCCGGCCAGGCCCGTCGCCGTGAAGAAGCCGGAGAAGCCCGGGCCCACCCCCAGGAAGTCGGCGCGCAAGCCTGCGCAGCGCCGCTAGCCACAGGCACCTGACGTGAACGATAGCGACTTAGACGGCAAGGTAAGGACGCCCGCGCAGAGGTTCCGCCGCTACCTGGTGGCAGGCCTGCTGGTCTGGCTGCCCATCGTCGTCACCGTCTTCGTCCTGAAATTCCTCGTCGGTCTGATGGACGGGACCCTGTTGCTGTTGCCGGCGGCCTGGCGGCCGGAGGCGGTGGTCGGCTTCGGCATCCCGGGGCTGGGCCTGCTGCTGGCGCTGGTCGTGCTGCTGGTCACGGGTGTCGCCGTCACCAACCTGGTCGGGCGCCAGCTGGTGACCTGGTGGGAAGAGCTGATGCAGCGCATTCCCTTCGTGCGCTCGATCTATTCCGGCGCCAAGACCTTCACCGAGACGGTGTTCACCAACAAGGGCCAGGCTTTCAAGCGCGTGCTGCTGGTCGAGTACCCGCGCAGGGGCATCTGGACCCTGGGCTTCCAGTCGGGCGAGGAGATCGCCGAGGCGGCCCACCGCGCGGGCAAGCACCTGATCTGCGTGTTCATTCCCACGACCCCGAACCCGACCAGCGGCTTCATCATCATGGTGCCGGTGGAAGACGTCATACCGATGGACATGAGCGTGGACGACGCGATGCGCCTGGTGTTCACGCTGGGCGTGGTGTCGCCGCCGTGGCCGCGCAGCAAGACACAGCTCGAGATTCCCCTCGGCCCGCCGCCCAAGCCCGACTGAGCGGGGCCTCGCCGTTGCGGCGACCGCCTATTTGCCACACGGGCCCCCGCCACCGTAAAATTCGCTTTGCCAGAAGCCGCGGGATCGCGGCGTTTTTCCCGTTAAATCAGGCGTTTATCCTCATGCGTACGCATTATTGTGGAATGGTCGACGAGTCCCTCGTCGGCGAGACGGTCAGTGTCGCCGGCTGGGTGCACCGCCGCCGCGACCACGGCGGCATCATTTTCGTGGACCTGCGCGACCGCGAAGGGCTGCTGCAGGTCGTCATCGACCCGGACACGCCGGAGGCCTTCAAGGCCGCCGAGCACCTCGGCCGCGAGTACTGCCTGCGCGTCACCGGCCGCGTGCGCAACCGCCCCGAGGGTACCGTCAACGCCAACCTGCGCTCCGGCAAGGTCGAAGTGCTGGCGGGCGAAGTCGAGGTGCTGAACGAGTCGGCGACGCCGCCATTCGGCCTCGACGAGGAGGTCGGCGAGGAAGTGCGGCTGAAGTACCGCTACATCGACCTCAGGCGCGATGTCATGCAGCGCCGGCTGCGGCTGCGCCACTCGATCACCCGCGCCATGCGCGAATACCTGGACGGCGAGGGCTTCGTCGACCTGGAAACGCCGATGCTGACCAAGGCGACGCCGGAGGGCGCGCGCGACTACCTCGTGCCGTCGCGCGTCCAGCCCGGCAAGTTCTTCGCGTTGCCGCAGTCGCCGCAGATCTTCAAGCAGCTGTTGATGATGAGCGGCTTCGACCGCTACTACCAGATCGTCCGCTGCTTCCGCGACGAGGACCTGCGCGCGGACCGCCAGCCGGAATTCACGCAGCTCGACGTCGAGACCTCCTTCCTGACGCAGGACCAGATCATGGACCTGATGGAAGGGCTGGTCCGGTTCCTGTTCAAGCGCGTGCTCGACGTGGACCTGCCGAACCCGTTCCCGCGCCTGAGCTACGCAGAGGCGATGCGCCGCTACGCCTCCGACAAGCCCGACCTGCGCATCCCGCTCGAGCTGACCGACGTGGCCGACCTGGTGGCCGGCTGCGACTTCAAGGTCTTCGCCGGTCCCGCCGCGGATCCGGAAGGCCGCGTCGCCGCGCTGCGCGTGCCGCAGGGCAGCGAGCTGTCCCGCAAGCAGATCGACGACTACGGTGCATTCGTCGGCCGCTACGGCGCCAAGGGACTGGCCTACATCAAGGTCAACGACCTGGCCAGGGGCCGCGAGGGCCTGCAGGCGCCGATCCTGAAGTTCCTGTCCGACGAGGCGCTGAACGGCATCCTGGCGCGCACCGGCGCCCAGTCCGGCGACCTGATCTTCTTCGGCGCCGACAAGGCCCAGATCGTCAACGACTCGATCGGCGCGCTGCGCCTGCGCGTCGGCCAGGACCTCGGCCTGCTGCAGGGCGGCTGGCAGCCGCTGTGGGTCGTGCAGTTCCCGATGTTCGAGTGGGACGCGGCGGCCAAGCGCTGGGGCGCGATGCACCATCCGTTTACCTCGCCGGTCGACCCGGATGCGCAGGCCTTGCGCGACAGTCCGGGCAAGGCGCTCGCCAATGCCTACGACATGGTGCTCAACGGTTCGGAGGTCGGCGGCGGCTCGGTGCGTATCCACCGCCAGGAGATGCAGAGCACCGTCTTCGACCTGCTCGGCATCGCAGCCGAGGAAGCGCAGGTCAAGTTCGGGTTCCTGCTGGAGGCCCTGCGCTACGGCGCACCACCGCACGGCGGCATTGCCTTCGGCCTTGACCGGCTCGCCATGCTGATGGCGGGGGCGGAGAGCATCCGCGACGTGATCGCCTTCCCGAAGACGCAGTCGGCGTGGTGCCCGCTGACGGATGCGCCGACCGCCATCCCGGACGAGCAGCTCAAGGAACTGCACATCCGGGTCCGGCTGCCGGTCCAGCCGCAGCAAGGATGAAGAGGTGCCCGGCGCCTGCAGAGCAGGTGC
>DATHZW010000135.1:0-3227 GCA_035458405.1 Steroidobacteraceae bacterium
CGCGCGCGGCTTCCTGCTGTCGGCCGCGCGTTCACTCGCCTTCAACATCGTCCTGGCCGCAAGGGTCGGCCAGGGCAACTGGGACCGCTTGCTCGGTGGCGAGGTCGTCAACCTGGCGGGTTCAGGCAGCGTCTTCCTGGCGGAGGTGCTGGACGAGTCGCTGCCGGCGCGTTGCGAGGCGCAGGATGTGCACCCGTCGGGACCGCTGCCCGGCGTCGGCGGCCTGCAGCCCGCCGGCGAGGCGGCCGCGGTCGAGGCCGCCGCGCTCGCGCCGCTGGACGCCGTGGTCAGCGCGCTGCGCGCGGCCGCCGTCGAGGCCTCGCGCCGCCCGCTGAGGCTGCTCGTCGGCGATCTCGACTGGTCGATCGAGGGCGACGCGCTCAACGTCTCCTTCGCGCTTTCCCGTGGCGCGTTCGCCACCGCCGTCCTGCGCGAAGCCGTGGCTTTCGACGCCTCGGGCCTGCCGGGCGGCGAGGACTAGATCGCTCGCCACCGGGGGGCGAGCCCCGTTCAGCGCTTCAGGAGCACGTAGATGGCGCCGGTGCCGCCGTGCGCGGCGCGCGCCGAGCAGAAGGCGACGACCAAATCGTGCTTGCGCAGCCAGAGGTTGACCGATTTCTTGAGCACCGGCCCGCGCGGGCCCGAGCCGCGACCCTTGCCGTGGACGATGCGCACGCAGCTGCGTTGCCTTGCGGCCGCGTCGGCCAGGAAGTCCCTGACGGCGTGGCGGGCCTCGGCCGCGATCAGGCCGTGCAGGTCCAGTTCGTCCTCGATCGCAAAGCGGCCACGCCGCAGGTCGCGCAGCAGCTGGTCGGGCACGCCCGGCCTGCGAAAGACGATCTCGTCGCCGGTTTCGACGTCCAGGTCCGCGGGCTGGTGGACGAGCGCTTCGGCCAGCACGACCCGTTCGTCGGCCCGGCGGAAGGCCGCAAGCGCGCTCGGCCGGGGCCGGTCGGGTTCCTTGCGGTCCTGCTCCAGCGGCTTGGCGCCCGCGACGGCCTGGCGGAAAAGTTCCTTGTCGTCGTCTTCGTTCATGGCAATGCCGGGGTTTCTGCCTCCTCCACAACTGTTCGCGGAGCCAGGCGGTGCCGGATTCGAGTATATTGCCCCGTCGCCCGCCACACGACCCGGGCATTGAATCCGAAGACCGGCCGTGAAGATCCTCATATCCAATGACGACGGGTACCGGGCGCCGGGCCTGCGTAGCCTCAGAGACGCGCTGTCGGGCGTGGCGCCGCTTACCGTGGTCGCGCCGGACCGCAATCGCAGCGGCGCGAGCAACTCGCTGACGCTCGACGTCCCCTTGCGCGTGCAGCGCGCGGAAGAGGACATCTGGTACGTGGTCAACGGCACGCCCACGGACTGCGTGCACCTGGCCATCACCGGGCTGTTCGACGAAGAATTCGACATGGTGGTGTCAGGAGTCAACGACGGCGCCAACCTCGGCGACGACGTGCTCTATTCGGGCACGGTGGCGGCGGCCGTCGAGGGCCGGTTCCTCGGGTTGCCGACCATGGCCGTCTCGCTGGTGCCGGAACGCGGCCAGGGCAGGCATTTCGACACGGCCGCGCGCGTGGCACGGGAGCTGGTCGACCGGTTGCTGTCCGAGCCCCTGCACCAGTCGACGATCCTCAACGTGAACGTGCCCGATGTGCCATTCGAGCAGCTCAAGGGCTTCCAGGCGACGCGCCTCGGCTACCGGCATCGTGCCGAGGCCGTGGTGAAGACCGAGGATCCGCGTGGTCGCCCGATCTACTGGGTCGGCATGGCCGGGCCGGGGCAGGACGCCGGGCCCGGCACCGATTTCCACGCCATCGCCAACGGCTACGTGTCCGTGACGCCGTTGCAGGTCGACCTGACCCGGCACGGCGCAATCGAGGGCCTCCGGACCTGGCTCAGGGAGCCCGCCAGGTGATGCAGGACAGCGGTAGCGGACGTTCCGGCATCGGCATGACGTCGGCCCGGACCCGCGAACGGCTGATCCAGCGGCTGATGGAGCAGGGGATCCGCGACCCGCGGGTGCTGGACCGGATCCGCAACGTGCCGCGCCACCTGTTCATGGATGAGGCGATCGCCAGCCGGGCCTACGAGGACACCGCGCTGCCCATCGGCTTCGGCCAGACGATCTCGCAGCCCTATGTGGTCGCGCGCATGACGGAAGCGGTGACCGTGGGCGGCACGCCGGAGAGGGTCCTGGAGATCGGCACCGGCTGCGGCTACCAGACCGCCGTGCTGGCGCCGCTGGTGGGCAAGCTCTACAGCATCGAGCGTATTGCGCCCCTGCTCGACAAGGCCAGGCAGCGGGTCAGGAAGCTCGGCCTGAAGAACGTGCGCTTCAAGCACGCGGACGGCGCCGAGGGCTGGAAGAGCATGGCGCCCTTCGACGCCATCCTGGTCGCGGCTGCCCCGCACGCGGTGCCCATGAAGCTGCTGGAGCAGCTGAAGGACGGCGGCCGGCTGGTGGCGCCCATCGGTCCCGAAGGACAACAGGAACTGCTGCGCCTGACGAAGCGCGGCGACCAGTACATACGCGAGCGGCTCGGTTTCGTCAGCTTCGTCCCGCTCGTCGGCGGCGTCTCCTAGGCCACCGCGCGCAGGTCGATGCAAGGCGCCCGCCCCGGAGAACGCACAGGATTCCCAAGGCTTGCCTGGTTGCTGCTGGCTGTCGCCGTCCTGGTCGCGGCCTGCGGCGGCGAACCGCGCAAGCGGCAGCCGCCGGAATACTACGTCGTTCGCTCCGGCGACACCCTGTACTCGATCGGCTGGCGCTTCGGCGTCGACTACAAGGACGTCGCGCGCTGGAACGGCATCGGCCGCGACTATCGCATCGATGTCGGCCAGCGGCTCCGCCTGCGCCCGCCGCCGGGCGGCCAGGTCGCGAAGTCATCCGGTTCCAGCGCCCGGAGAGCGCCGCCGATCCGGCCGCCGCCCGCGGTCCTGCCGCCCGCGCCGCCGTGGACCTGGCCCGTCGAGAGCGGGCGCGTGGCCGGCCCGGTGCGCCAGCCATCCGGCGGCGTCGGCCTGAGGATCGACGGCACGCTGGGCCAGGCGGTCCTGGCTGCGGCGGACGGCAAGGTGGTCTACACCGGCAGCGGGCTGCTGGGCTACGGCGAGGTGATCATCGTCACGCACGCGAGCGGCTGGTTGACCGCCTACGGCCACAACGCCTCGGTGCTGGTGCAGGAGGGCGAGGCGGTGCGGGCGGGCCAGCGCATCGCCACCATGGG
>DATHZW010000136.1:0-3216 GCA_035458405.1 Steroidobacteraceae bacterium
TTCATGGACCAGCCCGGGACGCCTGCCGATCGACGGCAGGATGCTCTCGTGCTCCGGGAGCAGGTAGATGTCCACCCAGCAGACCGGCGGGCGGGCATCAGCGAACTGGCGCAGGCAGGAGACGCGCCGCCACCGCGATCCGGTCTTGCAGCCGACCAGTCGCGCCAGCGCCCGGCCCGCCCTGACCGCCTCGCTGGCCTGCACCACCAGCCTGCTGCCCTGCGGATACTGCAACAGCGCGGCCGGCGTCCTGACGGACTGCACGTAGGACGGCGTCGGTTCGCGGGCCAGCACCGCCGTGCCCACGCCCTGGCGCCGGCCGATGACGCCGAGTTCCTCCAGCCGGCGCAGGGCCTCGCGCACCGTGTGCCGGCTGACGCCGAAATCCTCGACGAGCTGCAGTTCGCCAGGCAGCCGGTCGCCCACGGCCAGCCTGCCGGCACGAATCTCGGCCAGCAGCGACTCCGCCAGCTGCTGGTAGCGCTTCCCGGACGCTTTGCCTCGACTCGATTCACGGGTCATCGGTCTGCTCTCCCCAGGAATCCCGCATTGACATGATCGGGACCCAAACCTAGGATTTGTCCGGACAACTGCTCCGGAGCCCGGGATCATACTGGAGGTCCGGACGACTCGCACGCCGCGCCCCTCGCCCGGGCCGCACAACCGACATGGGAGCCTGCCGATGACCCACCACGCCACGCCGGTCGGCCCGCAACGCTACCGCGAATCCTTCGGCCGCTATTACGAGGACTTCAAGGTCGGCGACGTCTACGAGCACCGTCCGGGCCGCACGATCACCGACACCGACAATACCTGGTTCACCCTGCTGACCATGAATACCCACCCCCTGCACTTCGACCAGGAGTACGCAAAGGCCAGCGAATTCGGCCGGACGATCGTGGCCAGCCCGCTGACCGTCGCGATGCTGGTCGGCATGAGCGTCACGGATGTCAGCCAGAAGGCCATCGCCAACCTGGGCTGGAAGGAGATCCGGCTGCCCCACCCTGTCTTCCCGGGCGACACGCTGTACGCGGAATCCGAGGTGCTCGACGCACGCGGCTCGAAGAGCCGCCCGAACGCCGGCGTCGTGACCGTTCGCACGACCGGCCGCAACCAGGACGGCACCGTGGTCTGCACGTTTGATCGAACGATACTCGTGGCCCGGCGCGGTCACGGCGTCGAGGACAAGATCGGCAAATGAGGATCCCGACATGAACGACGCCACGAGGGCGGCGGCGCGCGCCGACGCCGATGAGGAGGCACAGGTCCTCGACAGCATCGAGCGCTGGATCGAGAGGGAAGTCCGGCCGATCGCCAAGAAGTTCGACCAGGCCGACGAATACCCGTTCGAGCTCGTGGAGCAGATGAAGGAGCTCGGGCTGTTCGGCGCGACGATCTCCCAGGAATATGGCGGCCTCGGGCTCTCGGCCAGCTGCTACGCGAAGCTCGTCACCGCGATCTCGGCGGCGTGGATGGCGCCCACGGGCATCTTCAACTCCCACCTGATCATGGCCCAGGCGGTCGAGCGAAACGGCACCGAAGCGCAGAAGCGGGACCTGCTGCCGCGCTTCGCCACCGGTGAGCTGCGCGGCGGCATCGGGCTGACCGAGCCCGACGCGGGAACGGACCTGCAGGGCATCCGCAGCACCGCCAGGCGCGACGGCGACGATTACGTGATCAACGGCACCAAGACCTGGATCACCAACGGTGTCTACGGCAGCTGTTTCGGCATCCTGGTCAAGACCGACCCGGAGGCGCAGCCGCGGCATCGGGGGATGAGCCTGTTCGTGTGCGAGAAGGGCGAGGGCTTCACGGTCGGGCGCAAGCTCAGGAAGCTGGGCTACCGCTCGATCGACAGCGCGGAGCTCGTTTTCGACAATCACCGCGTGCCCGCCGCGCGGCTGGTAGGAGGCGAGGAAGGTCGCGGATTCCAGCATGCCGTCGGCGGCCTGGAACTCGGCCGCATCAACGTCGCCGCGCGCGGCGTCGGCCTGGCGACCGGCGCCCTGAACGACGCCCTGCACTACGCCCAGCAGCGGCGGACCTTCGGCAAGCCCATCTGCCAGCACCAGGCCATCCAGCTGAAGCTGGCCGACATGGCGACCCGGGCCGAGGCCGCCAGGCTGCTGGTCGAGCAGGCGGCGCTGAAGTACGACACCGGGGCGCGCTGCGACCTGGAGGCCGGCATGGCGAAGCTCTTCGCCTCGGAAGCCGCCGTGAGCAACAGCCTCGACGCCATGCGGATCTTCGGCGGCTACAGCTACTCCGTGGACTTCGATGTCGAACGCTACTACCGGGACGCGCCGCTCATGTGTATCGGCGAGGGCACCAATGAGATGCAGCGCATCATCATTTCCCGTCAGCTCGTCGAGAGGAACCCGGTTTGAAATCGCCCCTTGCCGGATACCGGGTCCTGACGTTCGAGAACTTTGGCGCCGGCCCGTACGGCTCCATGTTCCTTGCCGACCTCGGCGCCGAGGTGATCAAGATCGAGAACCGCGCCCAGGGTGGCGACGCCACGCGCGACATGGGGCCGTTGCTGGGCGGGCACGACAGCCACTTCTTCCAGACCTTCAATTTCAACAAGAAAAGCGTGTGCCTGAACCTGAAGACGGCCGCCGGGCAGGCCGCCTTCAGGAGGCTGGCGGCCACCGCGCAGGTGGTGCTGAACAACCTGCGGGGCGACCAGCCCGACAAGCTGGGGCTGACCTACGCCCGGCTTGCCGAGGCCAATCCCAGGCTGGTCTGCGCGCACCTCTCGGCCTACGGGCGGGACAACGAACGCAAGGGATGGCCGGGCTACGACTATCTGATGCAGGCCGAGGCCGGCTTCCTGCACATGACCGGGGAACCCGGAACGCCACCGGCCCGGATGGGGCTGTCGATCGTCGACTTCATGACGGGCATCACGACGGCGCTCGCCATCGTCTCGGCCCTGCTGGGCGTGGCGCGCGACGGCAAGGGCGGCGATGTCGATGTCAGCCTGTTCGACGTCGCCCTCCATCAGCTGACCTACCCCGGCGCCTGGTACCTGAATGCGGGCCTCGAGACCAGTCGCCTCCCCCGCGGCTCACACCCGTCGGCCACGCCCGTCCAGCTGTTCCCGACGCGGGACGGCTGGATCTTCATCATGTGCATGACCGAGAAGTTCTGGGGCAACCTCGTTGCGGAACTCGACCGCAGCGACCTGGCCCAGGACCCGCGCTTCGCGACGAT
>DATHZW010000137.1:0-7264 GCA_035458405.1 Steroidobacteraceae bacterium
GTCAACTACCAGGATTCGGCCGCCCCTTCGCGTCACTCGCAGCATCTCTGCCAGCGCTCGTGCCGGATCGTCAAGATGCTGGAATACGCGCTCTGCACGGACGACGTCGAAGTTTGCGTCAGGAAACGGCAGCGAATAGGCGCTGGCGACACGCAGGTCGATCGACACTCCCGCCTTCTCTGCCGCGGCCCTCGCCGCCGTAATCATCGCCTCCGACACATCGACGGCGCAGGCATGCCCCTCGGGACCCGCCAGCCGGGCAAGCTCGATGCTGACCTCGCCGGCACCGCAGCCGACGTCCAGGACCGCAGCACCCGGATTCACTTCGAGACGGGAGTAGTCCTCACGCCGCCAGCCGGCGAGATGCTCCGCCAGCTTGCCAAGGTACGCAACGAGTTCGTCTGCTCGTTGACTTGCGTCGACGTCGGAAAAGCCGATGGGTCGGTTCATCATCGCTCCACCCCCGCCTCTATCGGCGGGCAATGCTCCACGGTCAAAGCCACCCCCCGGGGGTTCCACCTCACGCAACGATCGTGTCACGTCCCGCGACCAATGTCTCTTTCGACGCGTTGGCGGACCTTCCGGGCCGGCCACGGCCGACCCCCGACGGGACGCCCGCCTCGGGCCAGGCACAGGCATCGGTCAGTAAAGAGAAACCCCAGCGCGGGGCTGGGGTTTTCCTGGCCCTACGTGCAGGCCTACCTTACCTGGATGTTGCCGTTGTCTATCGGAATGCCTGGCGGGCGCACGTCCTCAAAGCAGCCCACATCTTCGTCAAGTGTTACGAACGGGCTGACAAAGTCCGTTGCCAGCCGGCCCTGGCCGTTGTCGACTACTCTGAGCCAGAAATACGGCAAGCCTGCCGTTGAGTCCATCTTAATGGGCCCAGTCATCGTCGCGACGTTGCCGTCGATGTGCAGGCAGGTAACCTCGTAGTGCAGGATTGCTCCAGTGTCGAGGTTGTTGAACTGGACTTGCCCTCTCACGTTGTGATTGGCATCCCGCGTCGCTGCGAATTCAATCGAGCGTGTGCGGCCGCTATATGTCGCCTGATAGCCGCCTGTCGCCGATGCAACGACACGCGTCTCGCCGGCGTTGGCTGAGGCCGCACTCAACATCACCAGCGCCGCAACCGGCACCGCCACCATCCTCAGCGCCGAGCGCGTCATCCCTTCGTTGTTCATGTACTCCCCCAGTAAGCCGGCAACGCCAGCTTGTGCTTTCGCACCTCGCCGAACGGCCGGCTCATTTGTGTTTAATAAATGAGTGTTAACAGGCCCCCGACCAAACGCGGTTCAGAGACCCGTTCCAGGAAACCGTCTTCGGAGTCGCAGCAGGAAGATCCTTGTGACCTGCTGTTTCGAGTGATGCGTGATCGATCCCAGTAGTGCTTTTCGCACACGCAACTGGGAATAGCAATCACTCGCGATCTGACATAAGGCGCTGCTGAGACTCACAGGCCGTGACGGCGAGGCGGCAAGTCGTGGGCCCGTGCCGCAAGGAGCATGACCGCTCCGGCTCGTTTGCGCTGCGGCAGAATGTGCGCCTTGGTTCGTTGTCCGGCGCCTCTTGCGGCCGGCCTGTTCGGCAGCCCTGGCAAGTCGCCCGCCGCGACAGCGTCAGCGTCCCCCGGAATGTTTCGTCGAAAGCCCGGTCGACTCACGCCATGCTTATCCCGCCGATATCCGCGCGCGCCGGCAGCGGGCGGCGGCCGTGCCATTCGATCGAGCCTGTCTATTGTTGCCTTATTCAGGTTCTATTGAGATCTATAGGACGCGAGCGCATGCTGCATCCCGGCCCGTTGCAACCGGACCGAGGAGATGAACGTGACCCGCGACCTGATGAAGACCGCCTCCTTTGCCGCGCTGCACTTCACCGTGGCATTCGGCGTGGCTTATGCGCTGACCGGCTCGGTGGCCATCGCCACCGGCATCGGCCTGGTCGAGCCGATCGTCAACACCGTCGCATTCTTCTTTCACGAGCAGGCGTGGAAGCGCATCGACCCCGGCGCGCGCTCGGCGGTCAGGCACGCCTGCACCTGACGGCCGATCCACGATTCCGCGGAGTCGGCCGTCAGCTTCAATTCCTGCTTCAGGCCGGCGGTGCCTTGACTCCGCCGGGACTCACCACGGGCAGGTACGGAACGCCTCAACCAGGAAGTCGATCACTACCCGCACCTTGGGCGTGACGTGTCGACGACTGGCGTAGACCGCATAGACGCCCAGCTCGAGCGAGCGGTATTGGGGCAGGACTTCGACCAGGGCGCCGGCGCGTAGGTGGTGGCTGACCATGAACGAGGGTTGCAACACGATACCCTGGTGCTGCAACGCCGCCGCGCAGCAGGTGTCGCCGTTGTTGCTGCGCAGGCGGGGCGTCACCTTCACTTCGACCGGCCCGTCGGGCCCCTCGAAGTTCCACGTGTCGCCGGTGGCCAGCAGCGTGTAGGTGAAGACGGTGTGACGCGCAATGTCCGCGGGATGCGACGGTTCGCCGTGACGGCGCAGGTAGTCCGGCGATGCGCACAGCACCAGCCTCGTCGACGCTATCTTCCGGCTTACCAGCGAAGATGCCGGAAGCTGCGCGATGCGCACCGCCAGGTCGTAGCCCTCGTCGACGAGGTCGATGATGCGGTCGGCCAGCGTTACATCCAGCGTGACCTTGGGGTGCTGCTGGAGGAAGGCCGGCCACAGCGGCGCCAGGTGCATCAACCCGAAGCTTACCGGCACGTTCAGCCGCAGCTGCCCGACTGCCTCGCCGGCGCGGGCCGTCACTTCCGCCTCGGCCTCCTCGACGTCGGCGGTGAGTGCCTTGCAACGGGCGTGGAACACCTCGCCCTCGGCCGTCAGCGACAGGCGGCGTGTCGTGCGATGCAGCAGCCGCACGCCGAGCCGCGCCTCGAGGTCGCCGATCAGCCGCGACACGGCGGTCTTCGACACCTGCAGCGCTTCGGCGGCGCGCACGAAGCTGCCGGCGTCGGCCACGGCAGCGAATGCCTGCATTTCCTTGAATCGATCCACTGGCGGTTATTGTCCCATATTCAGGGACAAATAAACCCTAATCGCCGTGTTTATCTCCGATTTATCAACTTCTAAGGTATCGCCATCCACCCGGGCCAAGGCGACGGTGTGGGCACTGAGTCGCCCCGACGTGGATCGGCAAGGCCTGGAACCTTTACTTACTCGCAGGAGATTTCGATGAACAACACCTTCTTCAACCGCATGCTGGCCACCAACGCAGGAGCCGGGGCGCTGGCGCTGCGCGTGCCGGTGGGCATCATCTTCGCGGCGCACGGCGCGCAGAAGCTGTTCGGCTGGTTTGGCGGATACGGCCTCGAGGGCACCGGCCAGTTCTTCGGCTCGGTCGGCCTCCACCCCGGCTACCTGATGGCGCTGCTGGCTGGCGCGGTCGAGTTCCTCGGCGGACTGGCGCTGGTGTTCGGCCTGCTGGTCCGACCGGCCGCGGCGGCGCTGGCCTTCGCGATGCTGATTGCGATCTTCGCCGTACACTTCAGCCAGGGATTCTTCCTCGACAAGGGTGGCTACGAGTACGCGCTCGCGCTGTTCGCGGCCTCGGTCTCCCTGCTCTTCAGCGGCGGCGGGCGCCACTCGGCCGACGTCGCGCTGGCCGCCCGCAGCGATGGAGGTCGCTGATGGCCCGCCTTCCCAGCCTGTTCGTCTCGCACGGTGCGCCGACTTTCGCGCTCGAGCCCGGCCAGGCTGGACCACGATTGGCGGCGCTCGGCCACACGCTGCCGCGGCCCGAGGCCGTGCTCGTCGTCTCGCCACACTGGATGACGCCCCATCCGCGCGTGGGCGTCGCCGCGCGACCGCAGACGATCCACGACTTCGGCGGCTTCGACCCGGCGCTGTATCGCATCGACTATCCGGCGCCTGGTCATCCGCGGCTGGCGCAACGGGCTCTCCAGATCCTGAATGCGGCCGGCTGGACCGCGCAGGCAGATGAAGTCCGCGGCCTGGACCACGGTGCCTGGGTACCGCTGCGGCACCTGTTTCCGCAAGCCGACGTGCCGGTATTCCAGGTGTCGCTGCCGTCGCGGCTGGATGCCGATTCCGCCTGGGCCTTCGGCGAGGCGCTGGCGCCGCTGGCCACAGAGGGCGTGCTGATCGTCGGCTCGGGAAGCCTGACCCACAACCTGCACGAGTTCCGCAGCCGTCACGGCAACGACGCGCCCTACGTGACCGAGTTTGTCGACTGGGTGCGCGCGGCTATCACCGCCGGTGACGGCGCGCGGCTGCGCCGCACGCTGACCGACGCGCCGCATGCCGGGCGGGCCCACCCCAGCACCGAGCACTTCTGGCCGCTGCTGGTGGCCGCCGGCGCCTCACCGTCGCAGCGAGACTGGCAGGTCGTGGACGGCGGCGTCGCCCATGGCGTGTTGTCGATGGATGCCTTCGTCTTCGCGGGTTAGGCGGCACATAATCTGCTGCCATCCGGGCCGCCTCTCGGCGCGCGGATCTTCAGTACGACGGAGAGGGACCGGGAACGCGAGGAAGCCGAAGACCTGGAAGGGGTTTCCTGTCAGTCGACCGAACGGCTTTCGGCGACCGACCCGGGCAAGGCGCGTTCACCGGACTCAGTGACCAGGATCCGTGCGCGCCAGCCTATGGCCTCATCCGCCTGTTCCTGCAGCTGCTTCAGCCGCTAGTCGTAAACAGTTTCGCAGACCCGCTTGGTTTCCTGGTAGGTGTTGTTTTCCTGCATGTTTTCCTGGATCTTGTTGCCGGCATAGCCTCCCGCAACGGCACCGCCGGCAGTGGCCAGCTTCTTGCCGTCACCGCCGCCGACCTGGTTACCCAGCACGCCGCCGATCACTGCACCGACGACTGTTCCTGCAATCTGGTCGGGATCCTTGGTGGGCTTGGTGAGCGTGACGATTTCGTCGCGGCACTCCTCGTGACCCACTCTTGCCGTCTTGGCGTCGATCGTCGTATTCGTGTCCATCGACCGGTACCCGGCGAATGCGGCAACCGCCGTGACCGCCAGCGCGCCTACGATTCCGCCTACGAGAAGTTGTTTGTTCATGACTGAATTACCTGGCACCGCGGAGCGCGGCTGTTGAGACTTGGCCGAGAATCATGCCCGCAGGCAATGCGGCCGTCTGTACGCCAGCGCACCTCCAGTCTTTCTCGAGTCCCGGGGCTGGGGTCCTCAACGGCGTCAGTGCGGAAGGGCGCGGACCCTCATCGTCTTTTCGTATATGTCCTTGGCGGCCCCGTAGCATCGACAGGAGGCCCTTTCCAGGCCGGCCCCGTCCAGGATCGATATGTCCCCCCGCTTGTAGCTGACCAGGCCCCGTCTCTGCAGGGCGCTTGCGGCCTGGGTGATTCCGACCCGCCGCACTCCCAGCATGAAGGCGAGATATTCGTGGGTGAGATGAAAATGATCGCCATTGGCTCGGTCGCGGGTCATTAGCAGCCAGCGAGCGAGGCGCGCCTCGACCCGATGGTAGTGAGTGCACGCGGTCATCTGCGATAATTGCGCGATCTGGACATGGATGTAGCGGTGCAGGTTCCCTCGCAGCGCAGCGCCATCCTTGCAGTGGCGACGAAACGTCGCCGCGGTCATCCGCAACGCAGATCCGGGCCCCTGCACCACGGCATGTTTCGGCGATACGTCCACGCCCAGGACGAGCGACACTCCAAGCATGCCCTCATTGCCAACGAGGCCGACTTCCAACTGCACGTTGTCGTCAACCGACGTCACCAGTGAGATAAAGCAATCAAGCGGAAAGTAGGCATGGCGAATCGGCACTTCCGGCTCGTAGAGAACCTGGGCGAAATCAAGTTCGACACGCTCACAGTCGGCCAGGAACTGCCGCCGTCGGCGACCAGGCAGCGCATCGAGGAGGCGATTGGTCGGTGCTGATGCTTTCGGCCTGGACATGAATTTCATTTCCCCAGCTGCATGGCCGTTGTTCAGATGTCCGCCGTCCGCGCTACCGCGGCATCGGCCTCAAGAGGGCTGTTGAGGCAGCAGTCTCCTCGATGTGGCTCTACCCGTCCGTGCGTAAGGGCACATAGGGCCTTGATCCGCACCGCGCGCTGGACGACCTGGTCTTGCGGCCTTTCCGCAGGACGGCCAACACGTGGCAATGAGGCCGCAGTCTCGGCGGAGGAGCGCTGGGCTATCTCCGTTCGATACCGCACAGACTCCTGGCCGATTTCACGGCACTGTTGTCTGATCATTCAATCCAGTAATGAAGGTGAAGCACATGAACTGGGATCGCATACAAGGCAACTGGAAGCGGGTCACCGGCAAGGCCAAGGAGCAGTGGGGCAAGCTGACGGACGATGACCTCGACGTCATTGCCGGCCGCCGCGAACAGCTGTCCGGCAAGATCCAGGAGCGCTACGGCATTGCCAAGGATGAGGCGGAGAAGCAGCTCGCTGCATGGGAACGCAAGGCCACCGACTCCTGGTTCAGCTAGGACGGCGAACATGCCTCGAACCGGTATGTGAATCCGGTCCAGGTGAGTTGGATTTTCTTTCGAATACGGCGATCAGGGGAAGCAAAGTGCTTTGGACAATTGCGGTTATCTTGTTTGTTCTCTGGGTTCTTGGCCTGGTCAGTTCGTACACCATGGGAGGGTTCATACATGTCCTCCTGGTCCTGGCCGTCGTCGTCATCCTGGTCAACGTGATCCAGGGTCGACGCGTTCTCTAGCGTACCGAGGCAACTCAATTGGATGGGACGCGGGCAAGCACAGTCCGGCTGTCCATCGTGTCTGTCCCTATGCTCCGGGGAATATTCGTGAACTTTCTGTTAGGCAGGTGATGACATGAATGCAGTCAAAATGGCGGCAATCGCACTGATCGTAGCCGGCGCTCTCGGGCTCGTGTATGGCGGTTTCAGCTACACCAAGGAGACCCACCAGGCCGATATGGGGCCGATCCACATGACCATGAGCGAACGGGAGACGGTCAACGTTCCCATGTGGGCCGGCATCGGGGCAATTGTCATCGGCGGTGGGCTCCTGCTGATGGGCGGCCGGAAGAACTGGTAGTAGCGGCGACTGGCAAAGCCCGGCCGACGGGTTTCCATGTAGAAGTCGGGCACCTGCTGGACTTCCTGGAGATGTACGGTCGCGAATTCTGCCGAAATGACTCCTGGTACGGTCGTCGAAGGCGCGTTCAGACCCGCCAAGCGCCTTTTGGTTGGCCCGGGGCCCGACCGTACGGCGCCGCACACAGCAGAAAGACCAGGGTAATCAAGCCGATACCCGACATGTCGCGCGCTGCAGCGA
>DATHZW010000138.1:0-3221 GCA_035458405.1 Steroidobacteraceae bacterium
ATCAGAAATGCGTGAAATCAGGCGTCATGTGGCAGGCTGCCACGCAGAACCGGCGACGTTAGGCGTTAGCGAGTCCATGGAGAGCCGGCGTCATCGCCTTTTGGCGAACGTCGTTCTTGGGGCTGTTCCCGACCTAGGGGCTAGGTCGTCATGGGGTCATGGCACGAAATCGCTTCGCGATAGGTTGCGGGCGTCGCGGTGAGGCGCGACGAGCGGGGAGGTGATTGCCGGGTGTGGCTGGGGGAGCTGTCCTGTTGGTCGAGGTGATCTTGCCTCGCTCGACAGAGGAGCCTTCCCATGAACATCCAGAGCAACACCCCGGCCGCCACTCGGGCCACGCCGCTGCGTCAGCGGATGATCGAGGACATGCGGGCCCGTAATCTCGGCCGGCAGAGCCAGCGAAGCCATCTCGACAGCTGCGCCCGCTTCGCGGCCTTCCTGGGGCGCGGGCCCGAGACGGCGACGGCGGACGATATCCGGCGGTTCCAGCTCTTCCTGGTCGAGAGCGGGGCCAGTATCACCAATCGCAACCGGATTATGACGGGGGTGAAGTTCCTGCTGCGGGTGACGCTGAGGCGGCACGATCTGGCGGCCGAGATCTACCATCTGAAGGAGCCGCAGAAGGTCCCGCTGGTGCTGAGCCGGGACGAGGTCCGGCATCTTCTGGCGATGGCGCCGAGCCTCAAGCTGCGGGCGATGCTGTCGCTGGCCTATGGCTGCGGGCTGCGTGCCGGCGAGGTGGTCCGCCTCAGGGTCGGCGACATCGACAGCGCGCAGGGGATCATCCGGATCGTCCAGTCGAAGGGCCGCAAGGACCGCAACGTGATGCTGCCGGCAGATCTCCTCAGCCTGCTCAGGCAGTGGTGGAAGGAACGCCCGGCCCGCAAGGATGCCGGCGTGGCCCTTGCCGATCGCTGGCTGTTCCCCAGCCGCGTGGGCAGGGGCTGCCTGACGACGCGCCAGTTCGCCCGGCTGTTCCGGGCGGCGGTCGCCGCGGCCGGGATCACCAAACCGGTGTCGCTGCATAGCCTGCGCCACAGCTTTGCCACCCATCTGCTGGAGCGCGGCGTCGACATCCGGGTAATCCAGGCCTTGCTCGGCCATGCGAAGCTCACCACCACGGCGGGCTATACCCGCGTGGCGACGGGCATGATCGCCGATGTCGCCAGCCCGCTGGATGACCTGACCCCGCGCAAGCGCAAGAAGGGCAAGGCCGGGTCTTCGTAGACTACCGCCTTGCTCCGTCCATCGCTGGAGGTCGCGAACATCTTCCGCGACCACGGTGACGCATGGCGTGCCGCCAATGCTGGCAATGTCAGCCTCGCGCAGCTGAAGGTGATGAGTGCCGTCGAGCAGTGCCGCAGCGCAGCGCTCGGTGGTCATGTCGCGCGGTGCGAAGACTGTGCCCATGAGCACATCGCCTATAACTCGTGCCGCAACCGGCACTGCCCGAAGTGCCAGGCCGGCGCCGCCAGGGCCTGGCTCGCCGCCCGCGAGGCCGAGCTGCTGCCGGTCGGCTACTTCCACGTCGTCTTCACGGTGCCGGCACGGATCGCCGACATCGCCTACCAGAACAAGCGGGCGGTCTACGACCTGCTGATGCGGGCCAGCGCCGAGACCATGCTGATCATCGCCGCAGACCCGAAGCATCTCGGCGCCAGGATCGGCATCACCTCGGTGCTGCACACATGGGGCTCGGCAATGACTCATCACCCCCATGTCCACATGATCGTGCCGGGCGGCGGGCTGTCACCGGACGGCGCGGAGTGGATCGCCTGCCGGAAGAACTTCTTCCTCTCCGTGCGCGTGCTCTCGCGGCTGTTCCGGCGCTTGTTTCTCGACGGGCTCGCCAGGCTCCATACCGACGGCCGCCTCGCCTTCTACGGCGAGCACGCCGGCCTTGCTGACAAGACCACCTTCAAGGCCTTCCTCGCCCCGCTGCGCAGCACCAAATGGGTGGTCTACGCCAAGGAGCCGTTCGCCGGGCCGAAGGCCGTGCTCGCCTATCTGGCGCGCTACACCCACCGCGTCGCCATCTCGAACAGCCGCCTGATCAGCATCGGTGCGGACGGCGTCACCTTCCGGGTCAAGGACTACCGGATCGACGGCCCCGGACGCTACACGACCATGACGCTCAAGCCCCACGAGTTCATCCGGCGTTTCCTGATCCACGTCCTGCCCAAGGGCCAGCACCGCATCCGTCATTACGGCCTCTTCGCCAACGGCAATCGCGCCGCCAACATCGCCCGCATCCGCGAATTGCTCGCCGCGCGGGTGCCCGCGTCCGACACCGACGATGCCGACACCGCGGAGGGGCCGCGCGTCCTCGCCCTCCCATGTCCCTGTTGTGGCGGGCGCCTGATCATCGTCGATGCGTTCGGGCCGGGAGGTCCGTCGCACCATCGACCGGCGCCGGAGGCCATCGACAGCTCATGATCCCACCGCAACACCGCTCGCACGACACAAGCGATCCCGCGCTCCGCCGCGGCCGCGATCAACCCTGCGCCGATGATCAAACGGCAGCGTCATTCCGGTGCGCCAACCGCCGAGCCAACGCTCGCCATCCTGGCACGCACCATCGCCACCGCCGCGCAACGGCGTCATGCTCCCCGGCCCCACCCGATCTGAGGTCACCGCCACCCCTCACACCGGCGCCAATTCCCCATAGGGCTGCCTGAACCACCCGCGCACCGCACCCGCGATCTCGTGCCTTGGCGCTTCTCGGACGCCGGCCAAAACCGCGTGCATCTCAACCGATGCGACGCGGCGTCCGAGAAACCTGCACATGAGCCGACGTCCATTCACAAATACGTTCCTATGGATTCAAAAATCTCGGGTGCTAGTCTCAGGCGAGACGGAGGTCTGCCTTGGGACGAAAGCTCGCTGCGATACTTGCCGCTGATGTTGTCGGCTATTCCTCGATGATGGCCGAGGATGAGGTCGCAACAATGGCGGCGCTCAATGCGCATCGGCGTGATGTGTTTGAACCGATGATCTCCCAGCGTGGCGGACGGATCGTCAAGCTTATGGGCGACGGCGCTCTGGTCGAGTTTCCCTCAGTCGTCGAGGCAGTCGAGTGCGCAATTGCGGTCCAGTCGGCGATGGCAGAGCAGTCCGGCGCGTTCCGGCTTCGAATCGGGGTCAATCTGGGCGATATCATCACCGAAGGCGACGACATCTACGGGGATGGTGTTAACATCGCTTCGCGCCTTGAAGCGCTC
>DATHZW010000139.1:0-2906 GCA_035458405.1 Steroidobacteraceae bacterium
AGATCGGAGAACGTCCATGCCCGCCCGCGCCAGCCATGCCCTGCAGACTGCCGTCGCCGCCCTGCTCGCTATTGCCGCCGTGGCCGCCACAGCCGATGAGGCCGCCACCGAGCCACACGCCGGGACTACCCTCCTCGACCACATCGTCGTGACGGCCTCCCGGAAAGATGCCCTCGAGGTCGCGGGCTCGGTCCACTACCTCGACGCCAGCGCGCTGGCGCAGCAGTCCTACGCCGACATCAACCGCGTCCTGCGCCAGGTGCCCGGCCTCAACATCGTCGAGGAGGAAGGTTTCGGCATCCGGCCCAGCATCGGCATCCGCGGCTCGGGCACCGACCGCAACGCGAAGATCGCGGTGATGGAGGACGGCGTGCCGATCGCCCCGGCGCCCTACGCCGCCCCCTCGGCCTACTACTTCCCGCGCACGCCGCGCATGGCCGCGGTCGAGGTCAGCAAGGGCCCGGCGGCGATCAAGTACGGCCCACAGACGGTGGCCGGCGCGCTCGGCCTGTTCTCCACGCCCATCCCCGGCGTCGCCGGCGAGGGGATCGGCGGCAAGCTCGACCTTTCGGGCGGCGAGTACGGAACCTGGCGGGCCCATGGCATCGTCGGCGGCTGGGCGGAAACCGCAGGTGCGTTCGAGGTGGGCGCCAGCCTCGAGACGCTGCAGGAAGCCTCGGACGGCTTCAAGGAACTGGACTCGGGCGGCGACACCGGCTTCGCAATCCAGGACTACGTGGCCAAGCTGGCCTTCCGCTCGAAGGACGGCGCGGCGCTACCCCAGTCGCTGGAACTGAAGTTCCAGTACTCGGACGAGAACTCGGATGAGACCTACCTCGGCCTGGCGCTCGACGACTTCCGCGCCGACCCCTACCGCCGCTATCGCGCCAGCCAGCTCGACGACATGCAGGTCGAGCACCAGACCTGGCAGGCCACCCACCGCGTGGACTTCAGCGACGAGCTTGGCCTGACCACGCTCGCCTACTACACCGGCACCGAGCGGGCCTGGTACAAGCTCAACGACATCCGCAATGCCGCCGGCACCGGCTACACCAGCCTCACCAGCATCCTCGCCGACCCGGCCGCCTACCCGGTCGAGTACGCGGCCATCGTCGGCGAGCCCGGCACGAGCAGCGCGCCGGGCGCCCTGCGCTTGCGCAACAACTCGCGCGAGTACTACGCGGCCGGCATCCAGTCGGTGCTTGGCCTCGGCTTCGATGCCGGCGGCGCACGCCACGACCTCGAGCTGTCGCTGCGCTATCACCGGGACGAGGAAGACCGCTTCCAGAACGACGACCGCTACCAGATGGTGGACGGCGAGATGGTGCTGACCGCGGCCGGCGCGCCCGGCACGCAGGACAATCGCGTCGGCCAGGCCGCGGCCTGGGCGGCATACGTCCGCGACACCGTTGCCTGGGGCGACTGGACGCTGACGCCCGGCCTGCGTTACGAGGTGATCGAGCTCAAGCGCAGCAACTGGGGCGGCTCGAACCCGGATCGCGACGGCCCGGGCAGCGTCTCGAAGAACACGGTCGATGCCCTGCTGCCCGGGCTGGGGGCGACCTACGCGCTCACCGACAGCCTGCTGCTGGTCGGCGGCGTGCACCGCGGCTTCGTGAACCCGGCGCCGGGCTCGAATGCCGACGAGGAACTGTCCTGGAACTACGAGGGCGGCCTGCGCTACGAGGCCGGCGCGGCCGCGCTCGAGGCGATCGCCTTCCGGGTGGACTACGAGAACCTGGTGGGCACCTGCACCGCCTCCACCGGCGGCAGTTGCACGATCAGCGACCAGTACAACGGCGGCGCCGCGCGCGTGCACGGCCTCGAGCTCGTCGCCGCCTGGGATGCCGCGGCCGGGTTCTCCACCGGCTTCGCACTGCCGCTGTCACTGGTCTACACCTGGACCCAGGGCGAGTTTGAGACCAGCTTCGACAGCGACTTCGGCGAATGGGGCAACGTCGAGAAGGGCGACCAGCTGCCGATGGTGCCCGAGCACCAGCTGACGGTGAACGCCGGCATCGAGGCGGACCGCTGGCGCGCCTACCTGGCGGTGAACTACGTGGACGAGGCGCGCTCGGTGGCCGGCTCCGGGCCGATCCCGGCCGGGCAGCGCATCGACCGCCGCACCCTGCTCGACCTGCGCGGCGAACTCGACCTGAACGGCCGCACCAGCCTGTTCGCCAGCGTGCAGAACCTGACCGACGAGGAATACAACGTCGCGTTCCGCCCGGCCGGCGCGCGTCCCGGCGCGCCGCGCACGGTGCTGGCGGGGTTCAGGGTCGCGTTCTGAGGGCGGCGGGGGCGGCGCGAGGCGCCCTCCCCGCGATGCCAGTCAATGAAAAGGGGGCTTGCGCCCCCTTTTCCCGTTCGCGCGATGCGCTGCCCCGCATCAGCCGGCGCCCTGCTTCGCCATCCGGCGCCGGAGGAAGGCGATCTGTGACTGCAGCGGCAGTTCCTTCGGGCACAGGTCGTTGCAGGCCAGCAGCGACATGCAGCCGAACACGCCATCGTCGTTGCCGACCAGCTCGTACATGTCGGCATCCGTGCGCTCGTCGCGCGGATCGAGGCTGAAGCGCGCCACCTTGTTGAGACCCACCGCGCCGACGAAGTCCTGGCGCATGTGCGCGGTGCCGCAGGCCGCGACGCAACAACCGCACTCGATGCAGCGGTCGAGCTCGTAGACCTCGTCCGCCAGGTCCGGGTCCATGTGCTCCTCGTGACGGCGCAGGTCGACCTCCTGCTGCCTGGCGTGGACCCAGGCCTCGAGACGCTCGGTCATCTCGCGCATCCACTTGCCGGTGTTCACCGACAGGTCGCCGATCAGCTCGACGGTCGGCAAGGGCGCGTGCGTGATGTCCGCCGGCAATTCTGCAGTGAGCGTGCGGCAGGCCAGTCCCGGCCGGCCG
>DATHZW010000140.1:0-5451 GCA_035458405.1 Steroidobacteraceae bacterium
GACCTGACCCGGGAGGTCCAGCTGCCGCCGCAGCTGGATCCGCAACTCGCCGACGACCTGCCGGAGGGCCCGGGTGTCTATCGCTTCTATGGCGACGACGATGCGCTCCTGTATGTCGGCAAGAGCAACAACCTGCGGACCCGCGTGCTGTCGCACTTCGCCGCCGACCACCGCTCGAGCAAGGAACTGAGGCTGTCGCGGCAGGTACGCCGTGTCGACTGGACCGAGACCGCGGGCGAGTTCGGCGCCCTGCTCAAGGAGGCGGAGCTGGTCAAGGAACTGCAGCCGCTGCACAACCGGCGGCTGCGCAAGTCCGGCGAGGCCTGGGTGATACGGCTCGCGCAGGCGGGCGACGGCCTGCGGGCGGAAGTAATCCCCCTCGACGAAGCGGACACGACCCCGGGAGCGGCCCCGCTGGCCGACCTGCACGGGCCGTTCCGCAGCGAGCGGGACGCCCGCAAGGCGCTCGACGAACTGGCCCGCGCGAACGACCTGTGCCCGCGCGCGCTCGGGCTCGAACCGGGCGAGGGGTCGTGCTTCGGTTTCCAGGTCGGCCGTTGCCGGGGCGCCTGTTGTGGCCGGGAGCCGCTGGCGCTGCACGCGGCGCGGGCGCGAATGGCGCTGCTGCGTCACAAGCTCAGGAGCTGGCCCTTCCGCGGGCGGATCGCCGTGCGGGAGCGGGACTGGCGCGGCATGGAGGAGATGCACGTCTTCGACCGCTGGCGTTACCTGGGGACGGTTTCATCGGACGAATCGCTCGACGAGTTGCCGGGTACGGCATCGCGGGAATTCGACCTCGACTCGTATCGCATACTCTGCAGGTACCTGGACCGCCCGCGGCCGCGGGCCCGCATCGTGGAACTGGACTGACTACGTGGAAAAGACAAGCTTCTTCGTCACCGCGGCGATGGGCACGACCGACCTGCTGGCGGCAGAGATGTCCGCCCTCGGCGCCGTGGAGCTGCACGAGACCCGCGGCGGCGTGCACGGCGCGGGCAGCCTGGAGACCGCGTACCGGGTGTGTCTCTGGTCGCGGGTCGGCCTGCGGGTGTTGTGGCCGGTCGGGCAGTTCCTGGCAAACGACCCCGATTCCCTCTACGCGGGAATTCTCGGTATCGACTGGTCGGCGCAGCTCGGGCCCGAGGACACGCTCGCCGTGGATTTCTCCTCGCACGGCAGCAGCCTGACCCACAGCCGCTACGCCGCCCAGAAGGTCAAGGACGCGGTCGTGGACCAGTTGCGCGAGCGCTTCGGATCGCGGCCTTCGGTCGATGTCGTCGCGCCCGACGTGCGCATCAACGTCCGCCTGGACAGGGAAGCGGCGGTCGCCAGCATCGACCTGGCCGGGGACAGCCTGCACCGGCGCGGCTATCGCGAGCGGCAGCTCGTGGCGCCGATCAAGGAAAACCTGGCCGCGGCGATCCTGCTGCGGTCGGGCTGGGCGCAGATCGCGGTTGAGGGCGGCGCTTTCGTCGACCCGATGTGCGGGTCCGGGACGCTGCCGATCGAGGCGGCCTTGATCGCGGGCGACATCGCGCCCGGGATGCTCAGGCAGCGATTCGGCTTCAGCGGCTGGCGTGGGCATGATGCCGGCTGCTGGCAACGGCTGGTGACCGAGGCCGAGTCGCGACGCGCGCAAGGCAGGCTCGAGCCCGGCCGGATCTTCGGCTTTGACGCCGACCTGTCGGCGGTGCGAGCCGCAGGGCAGAACGCCGGCCGCGCCGGACTGCAGGGCCTGGTGCGTTTCGCCCGGACCAGGCTCGCAGACCTGCCGCCGGCGCCGGCCGCTTCCGGCCTGCTTGCGACCAACCCGCCCTACGGCGAGCGACTGGGGCAGGAGGACGAACTCAAGGCGCTCTACGAGCTTCTCGGGCGCAAGCTGCGGGAAGGCTACGAAGGCTGGCAGGCCGCCATCTTCACCGGCAACCCGCCGCTCGGACGCGCGCTCGGCATCGAGGCGCGCCGGACGCACCGCATGATGAACGGCGCGATCGAGTGTCGCCTGATGCGCCTGGATGTCTCGCCCCGGCATTACGAGCGCAGCCGCGAACCCGGGCGACCGCCGCCGATCGACGCCGTGGCCGCCAGGGCGCGGCCGGGCGCACAGATGTTCGCCAACCGGCTGCGCAAGAACCTGCGGGAACTCGGTGGCTGGGCGCGGCGCGAGGCGATCTCGTGTTTCAGGCTCTATGACGCCGACATGCCCGAATACGCCTTCGCCATCGACTTCTACCGTCGCGACCCGCGCGGCGAGCAGGGCGCCTGGCTGTACGTCCAGGAATACGCGGCGCCGTCCACGGTAGATCGCGACCGGGCGCGGGCGCGGCGCGAGGAAGCGCTGTCCGTGCTGGGCGAAGTGACCGGGGTGCCGGCGGACGGCATCTTCATGCGTACGCGCCGGCCGCAGAAGGGTTCGGCGCAGTACGAAAGGCTGTCGGAACGCGGGGAGTTCGACGTCGTCGAGGAGGGCGGGCTGAATTTCCTGGTGAACTTCACCGACTACCTCGATACCGGCCTGTTCCTCGACCACCGCCTGCTGCGCCGGAGGATCCGCGAGATGGCGCGCGGCAAGCGCTTCCTGAACCTCTTCGCGTACACCGGCACGGCAACGGTCTATGCCGCGGACGGCGGCGCCGCCAGCACGCTGACGGTCGACATGTCGCGGACCTACCTGGACTGGGCGCGCCGCAACCTGGAGCTGAATCAGCTGGGGACGGCCGCCCACAGCTTTGAGCGGGCGGACTGCATTGCCTGGCTGGCCGACGACGACGGCCGTCGCTTCGACCTGATCTTCCTCGACCCGCCCACATTCTCGAACTCGAAGTCGATGGAGCGGGAATTCGACGTCCAGCGGGACCACGTCGAGCTCATCCGCAAGGCCCTGGCCCGGCTCGCGCCGTCCGGCAAGCTGGTCTTTTCCACCAACCTGCAGCGATTCAAGCTCGATGCCGGGGCCCTCGGCAACGTGCAGGTCGAGGACTGGAGCGCGCAGACGCTGCCGCGCGATTTCGCGCGCCGTCCCCGCATCCGCAGCGTCTATGCCCTGACACCCGTGTAGCTTCGGGGGTCGCACCCGGCTTGCCGACTCCGCTAGAGTGGCGGGTCGCTTGCTGCCGGAATCGGCCTTGGCGGCGTGAATACCGGAATACGGACGAATTTGGGTCGGAGGATCGTGGAGATGAGTGGCGATTCGAACGATGCGCAGGCATGGAGCGGCAGCGGGCTTGCCGTCGGTAACCTGCGCAGTGCAGTGCTCGACCGCCTGACGCGCAGCCTGGGCAAGGATCCGCGGACTGCCACGCCCCGGAACTTCTACGTGGCGCTGTCGCTTGCCGCCCGCGAGGAGCTGACGGCCCGGTGGCTCGCCACCCAGCGCCGGATCCGGGAGAGCCACGCCAAGCGCGTCTGCTACCTGTCGGTGGAATTCCTGCCGGGGCGGTCGCTGGTGAACGCCCTGTCCAGCCTGGATGGCGGCCTGGTCGAGGAGGCGCGCCGGATGCTGGCCGACCATGGCCTGGACCTCGACGACCTGGTCGCGCTCGAAGTGGATCCGGGGCTGGGCAACGGCGGCCTGGGGAGGCTGGCGGCCTGTTACCTCGATTCGCTGGCGACGTTGCAGTACCCGGCGGTCGGCTATGGCATTCGCTACGACTACGGGATCTTCACCCAGGTGATAGGGCCGGACGGAGCGCAGCAGGAAGTTGCCAGCAGCTGGCTCAGGTACCGGAATCCCTGGGAGATCCCCCGCAGCAGCGCAACCTACACCGTGAAGTTTGGCGGGCGCTGCGAGGCGGAGCGGGGCAGCGATGGCCGCACCCGGCACCGCTGGGTCGGCACCAGCGACCTGCTGGCGATCGGATTCGACCATCTCGTTCCCGGCAACCGCAGCCCGACGGTCAACCACCTCAGGCTCTGGTCGGGGCGCGCCGTGACGCCTTTTCACATCCAGGCGTTCAACGCCGGCAACTATGCCGCGGCGGTGGAGGACCAGGTCGCGGCGAAAAACCTCTCGCGGGTCCTCTACCCCGACGACTCGACGCCGCAGGGGCGCGAGCTGCGATTCCGTCAGCAGTACTTCTTCGTGAGTGCGAGCCTGCAGGACCTGCTGGCGACCCACCTGGCCGAGGGACGCAGCATCGACGAGCTTTCCGACGCAGTCGCGATCCAGCTCAACGACACGCACCCGACTCTGGCGATTCCCGAACTCCTCCGGCTGCTGGTCGACGAACACGGGGTCGAGTGGGCCCGGGCGCGGAAGCTGGCGGACGACATCTTCGGCTACACCAACCACACGCTGCTGCCCGAGGCGCTCGAGACCTGGCCCGTGGCGACGTTCGAGAAATACCTGCCGCGACACCTGCAGATCATCTACCTGATCAACCGGGAGTTCCTGGATCGGGTCAGCGACCGCTATCCCGGAAACAACGACCTCCGCCGGCGGATGTCCATCATCAACGAGGATCGCGGCCGGGAAATCAGGATGTCGCACCTGGCGGTCATCGGCAGCCGGCGCGTGAACGGCGTGGCGCGACTGCATTCGGAGCTCATGCAGCAGACGATCTTCGCCGAGTTCGCCGCGATGCTGCCGGAACGGTTCACCAACGTCACCAATGGCATTGCCGTGCGCCGGTGGCTCAAGCAGTCCAACCCCGGCCTGAGCGAGCTGCTGACGGAGCGTCTCGGGCACGGCTGGGAAAACGACCTGGAGGAACTCGAGCGCCTTCGCGACGCGCCCGGCGAGCCGGAATTCCGCCGCCGGTTCCGCGAGATCAAGCTGGCCAACAAGCAGCGTCTCGCCGCCGTGATCGCCTCGCGCGCCGGCGTGCAGGTCGACCCGCATTCCCTGTTCGACGTGCAGGTCAAGCGGATCCACGAGTACAAGCGGCAGGCCCTGAACCTGCTGTCTGTCATCACGCGCTACAACCGCATCAGGAACGGCGATCCGGCCGTGACGCCGCGTACGGTGATCTTTGCCGGCAAGGCGGCGCCCGGCTATGCGATGGCCAAGTCGATCATCCGCGTCATCAACTCGGTCGCCCGCGTCGTCAACGCAGATCCCGCGACGGAGGGGCTGTTGAGGGTCGCCTTCCTGCCCGACTACGACGTGTCGCTGGCGCAGCAGATCATGCCGGCAGCCGACCTTTCACAGCAGATTTCCACCGCGGGCATGGAAGCCTCGGGGACCGGCAACATGAAGCTCTCGCTCAACGGCGCGCTGACGATCGGCACGCTCGATGGCGCGAACATAGAAATCCGCGACTGCGTCGGGCCCGGGAACATCTTCATCTTTGGCCTGGACTCGAACGAGACCCGGTCGCTCAGGCAGAGCGGCTACGTGCCGCAGGCATTCGTCGAGCAAAGCCCCGAGCTCGGCGAGGCGCTCGAGATGCTGGATGCGGGGTTCTTCACGCCGGGCGACACCGATGCCGCCAAGCCCGTGGTCAAGCGCCT
>DATHZW010000141.1:0-2521 GCA_035458405.1 Steroidobacteraceae bacterium
CTTGATCATGCCGGCGCAGGAGCCCGAGGGCACGACCACGTAGTCGAAGGCCTCGAACGCGGCGATCACGTCGGCCGCGATCGCCTTGGCGTCCGCCCGGTCGCCCGAATTGTAGGCCGGCTGGCCGCAGCAGGTCTGGGCGAGCGGCGCCTCGACCCGGCAGCCGGTCTGTTCCAAGAGCTTGACCGCGGCCAGAGCGACGCTCGGGCGGACGAGGTCGACCAGGCAGGTGACGAAAAGCCCGACGGCGGGCGAGTCCTTGGCCATGATTTGCGCAGACCCCAGTCCTTATCCCTGCCAAGAATGGTCCTGCAGCGTCCCGAAATGCAAGGAACAGCCGGCCCACGCATCGGACAGTGCCCCGGTCGTTGCGAGGCGTCGGGAGTCTTTGCTCTCGCGGATTGTGAGGCCTCTTCCTCAGGGAGCGGGCCGGGATGACGGTGCTCGGATCCGCAGAACCAAGTCAACTATTTAACCATGCGTGTTAACTAAGTAATTGTTCTCGTTGCTTCCTCAAAATTATATAATCACCATGAACATGGCATATGCATGACCCAACTTGAACAGTTTGGGCATTGGGCGCTGACAGCGGTCATTGATTTGGTTGGGGATTTTCGGAGATTTGGCGTGCCGCCATCGAATTCGTAGTGCCACGAATTACTCTTGACATGGCTTGCGATATGGAGTGCGTACCGATACGGTGATGGCACCGATTCGGAGCGCCCAGTGTTCTTCCGCCGCAAGACGACCGAAGGCCGTACCTATCTCCAGATCGTCGAGAGCTATCGCGAGGCTGGCCGCGTGCGCCAGCGGGTGCTCCTCACCCTTGGACGGCTCGACCAGTTGATGGAAAGCGGCGAGCTGGATCGCCTCCTGGCCTCCGGGGCACGTTTTTCCGAGCAATTGGGCCTTCTGCAAGAGCTCGATGCGGGCCTGGCCGAGGCCCGGCTTTCGTGCCGTCGCATCGGCGGGCCGCTCGTCTTCGGGCGGCTCTGGGCCGAGACCGGCATCGCCGCGGTGCTGGAGGCGTTGCTCGCCGAGCGGCGCTTCGAATTTGCGCTCGAGCGCGCGGTCTTCGTGGCGGTCTTGCACCGGCTCTTTGTTTCGGGCTCCGACCGGGCCTGCGAGAAATGGATGGCGGACTACCGCGTCGAGGGGGCCGAAGACCTGCAGCTGCACCATTTCTACCGGGCCATGGCCTGGTTGGGTGAGGAGTTGGGCAGCGAGGATGACAGCCCGCTCGGTCCGGAGCCGCGGCTCCCCAGCGCCCGGCGCTGTGTGAAGGATCTGATCGAGGAGCAGCTCTTTTTTCGCCGGCGCGATCTCTTCAGCGATCTCTCGGTGATCTTCATGGACACCACCACCCTCTTCTTCACCGGTGCTGGCGGTGAGAGCCTGGGCGCGCGAGGCTATTCCAAGGACCACCGGCCCGAGCTCATGCAGATGGTCCTGGGCCTGGTGGTCGACGGCCAGGGCCGGCCGATCTGCACCGAGATGTGGCCGGGCAATACCGCCGACGTGAAGGTGCTCCTACCCATGGTCGAGCGGCTCAAGGAGCGCTTTGCCATCGCGCGCGTCTGTGTGGTCGCCGACCGCGGCATGATCTCCAAGGAGACGATCGCGGCTCTGGAGGCGCGAGGGCTAGACTACATCTTGGGCGCCCGCGAGCGCAGCGATCCCTTGGTCCGCGAGCTCGTCCTGGCCGACGAGGCGCCCTTCGTCCCCCTGGTGGTCCCCCGCGGCAAGCGGGAGACCCGGCTCGAAGCCAAGGTCGTGATGGTTGCCGGTCGGCGCCATATCGTCTGCCGCAATGAGGCCGAGGCCGAGAAGGACGCTCAAGACCGGGCTGCCGTCCTCGAAGGCCTGGAGCGCCAGCTGGCCCGCGGCGACAAGGCGCTGGTCGGCAACACCGCCTATCGCCGCTTCCTCAAGACGGCCGGGCCACACTTCGCCATCGACCACACGAAGGTTGAGTCCGAGGCCCGCTTCGATGGCATCACCGTGCTCAGGACCAACACCACGCTCGGGCCTTTGCAAGCCATGCTGCGCTACCGTGAACTCCTGATGGTGGAAGACCTCTTCCGCCAGGCCAAGTCGCTGCTGAGGACCCGCCCCATCTATCATTCCTCTGACGCCGCCATTCGCGGACATGTCTTCTGTTCCTTCTTGGCGCTGGTCCTCAGGAGGGAGCTCATGGAGCGCTGCCGGGCCCGGGGCGAAACGCCGGAATGGCTGGACGTGCTGCTCGACCTCGACCGCTTGCAGGAGGCCACGGTCACCCGCGGCGCCCACAGCTACACCCTGCGCACCGAGGCCACAGGGACCACGGCCAGCCTCTTCAAGGCCGCCCGCCTTGGCCTGCCGCCCCGCATCACCACCGAGGAACCGACCCGCCGCAAGCGCCGCCCAAACCGACCCAAAACCCGCCGCGGCCGCCCCAGGCGTAGTGCCACAGCGTCCTGATTTTCCCGATTCTGCATTGCAGATCAATAATTTGGCGAAAAGTGGTGTTCAAGTTGGG
>DATHZW010000142.1:0-6338 GCA_035458405.1 Steroidobacteraceae bacterium
AGTGAGCGAGTTTGGCTTGCGGAGCGGAGCGAAGCCGAGCGAACGAGCGGGACCGGCCGACAGGGCCGCGCCGGGCAGCCCTCTCTACTCCCGGGGTCTCCCCGCTCGCTCGGAAAGGCAGAAACTCGCTCGCCGGGGAGACCCCGGTCGTCCTCGGACTGCCCGCAGGCGCCCCACCGGCCATTGACCACCGGCCGCCGGAACGCAGGACGCCGCGGTCTCCCGCGGCGCCTTGCGACCAGCCGTGATGGGGGCCGTCAGAGCCAGTAGACGAACACGAACAGGCCGAGCCAGACGACATCGACGAAGTGCCAGTACCAGGCCACCGCCTCGAAGGCAAAGTGATTCTCGTTGGTAAAGTGGCCCTTCATGCTGCGGAACAGGATGATCAGCAGCATGGTCGCACCAAGTGTCACGTGCAGGCCATGGAAGCCGGTCAGCATGAAGAAGGTCGAGCCGTACACGCCCGTGCCCAGTTGCAGGCCGAGCTCGGTCCAGGCGTGGTGGTACTCGTAGGCCTGCACGCCGAGGAACGCGAAGCCCAGGATGAAGGTCAGCGCCAGGAACAGCTTGAGCAGGCCGCGCTTGCCGTCCTTCAGCGCATGGTGGGCGATGGTCAGGGTCACGCCGGAGGTGAGCAGCAGCGCGGTGTTCAGCGCCGGCAGGCCCCAGGCATGCATCACCTCGAACTCGCCGCCCTCCAGCGGACCGAGCCGCGCGGGTCCGCTGCCTCCGAAGGGCCAGCTGCCCTCGAAGCCGGGGTGCAGCAAGGCGGTCACCGCCTTCGCTCCCTCGCCGCCGAGCCAGGGCAGCGACAGCTGCCGGGCGTAGAACAGCGCGCCGAAGAACGCGGCGAAGAACATGACCTCGGAGAAGATGAACCACATCATCCCCATGCGGAAGGAACGGTCCACCTGCATGTTGTAGATGCCCGCCTCGTTCTCCGCGATCACGGTGCCGAACCAGCGATAGAACAGGGTGAACAGCCCCAGCAGCCCGGCGATGAGCACCCAGCCCCCGCCGCTGACGTGGGACAGGTACAGGGCGGCGCCGGCCATCAGGACCAGCAGCACTACCGAGCCGAAGAAGGGCAGGGTGCTGCCGTGCGGGATGTAGTACTTGTCCGGGTCGTGCGCGTGAGCAGCGTGTGCCATCAGTGTGTTCCCCATTCGGGCGGCGTCGCAGCCGCCGTGTGATCAGCTGTTGTTGCCCGGCGAGCCCTGCGTCAGCCGCCCGGTGTCGAAGAATGAATACGAAAGCGTCAGCCGGTCGACGCCCGCCGGCAGGTCGCGGTCGACGATGAACCGCACCGGCATTTCCTTGGCTTCGCCCTCGTCGAAATGCTGCGGCGTGAAGCAGAAGCACTCGGTCTTGTGGAAATAGCGCGCGGCGCGGCCCGGCGAGACGCTGGGCACCGCCTGACCGACGATTTCGCGGCCCGCCAGGTTCTTCGCGTGGAAGCTGGTCTCGTAGAGCTTGCCGGGATGCACTTCCATGCTGGCGAGGTTGGGACTGAACTCCCACTCGCCCGATCCGGGGGTCGAGGACACGAATTCCACCACGACGGTGCGTGTCAGGTCCGGTCCCGACGATTCCACCGTCGAGGCCTGCAGCAGCCTGTCGCGCGAGCCGATGCCGGTCACCTCGCAGAAGACGTCGTAGAGCGGCACCAGCGCGTAGCCGAAGGCGAAGCTGCCCGCCACCATGAGCAGCAGGCGCCCCGCCAGGCCGAGGTTGGCCCGCTTCTGCCTGGCTTTGCCTTGGGCGTCTGCGGCCATCGGCTCAGCCCTCTCCCATGCCCTTGATGAAGAAGAAGGCGACGTAGACCGCCGCCGCGACCAGGCCCAGCACGACGGCGAGGCGGAGGTTCCGCCTGCGCATCGCCGGGTCGTCCTGCGGGACCGGGGTCGTCATGGCCTCACTTCACCTCGGGCGCCGTGTCGAAGGTGTGGTACGGCGCCGGCGAGGGCACCGTCCACTCCAGGCCCGGCGGGTTGTCCCAGACCTGGGCCGTGGCCTTCTGGCCGCTCTTTGCCGTCTTGAAGACGATGTACACGAACAGCAGCTGCGACAGCCCGAAGCCGAACCCGCCAATCGACGAGACCATGTTCCAGTCCGCGAACTGCGTGGCGTAGTCGGGGATGCGTCGCGGCATGCCGGCAAGGCCGAGGAAATGCTGCGGGAAGAACAGCAGGTTGACGAAGATGGTCGACGTCCAGAAATGGAACTTGGCCAGCTTCATGTCGTACATGTGGCCGGTCCACTTCGGCAGCCAGTAGTAGACCGCGGCCATGATCGCGAACACCGCCCCCGGCACCAGCACGTAGTGGAAGTGCGCCACCACGAAGTAGGTGTCCTGGTACTGGAAGTCGGCCGGCGCGATGGCGAGCATCAGGCCGGAGAAACCGCCGATCGTGAACAGGAACAGGAACGCGATGGCGAACAGCATCGGCGGCTCGAAGCTGATCGAGCCGCGCCACATCGTGGCCGTCCAGTTGAACACCTTCACCCCGGTGGGGATGGCGATCAGCATCGTCGAGAGCGTGAAGAACATCTGCCCGGCCAGCGGCATGCCGACCGTGAACATGTGGTGCGCCCAGACGATGAAGGACAGGAAGGCGATCGAGGCGATCGCGTACACCATCGCCTCGTAGCCGAAGATCGGCTTGCGCGAGAACGTCTGCAGGATCTCCGACACGATGCCGAAGGCCGGCAGGATCATGATGTAGACCTCGGGATGCCCGAAGAACCAGAACACGTGCTGGAACAGCACCGGGTCGCCACCGCCGGCGGGGTTGAAGAAGCTGGTGGCGAAGAAGTGGTCGGTGAGCAGCATCGTGACGCCGCCGGCGAGCACCGGCATGACGGCGATCAGCAGGTAGGCCGTGATCAGCCACGACCAGGAGAACAGCGGCATCTTGAGCAGGCTCATGCCCGGCGTGCGCATGTTCATGATGGTGACGATGACGTTGATCGCACCCATGATCGACGAGGCGCCCATCAGGTGAATGGCGAACACGGCGACGGGGAAGGCGTTGCCGGTCTGCAGCACCAGCGGCGGGTAGAGCGTCCAGCCGGAAGCGGGCGCGCCGCCCGGCAGGAACAGCGTGGACAGCAGCAGCATGAACGCGAAGAACAGCAGCCAGAAGCTGAACAGGTTCATGCGCGGCAGGGCCATGTCCGGCGCCCCGATCTGCATCGGGATCATCCAGTTGGCCAGGCCGACGGTCGCCGGCATGACCGCGCCGAAGACCATGACCAGCGCGTGCATGGTCGTCATCTGGTTGAAGAAGCCCGGATCGACGAACTGCAGGCCCGGCTCGAAAAGCTCGGCGCGGATGACCATCGCGAACAGGCCGCCGATCAGGAACATCGCCAGCGAGAACACCAGGTACATCGTGCCGATGTCCTTGTGGTTCGTGGTCGTCAGCCAGCGGGTGATGCCGTGGGGCTTCTCGTCGTGGTGGGCGGCGTCCGCCGTGTGCTCGTGGTGTGCCATGTCGGTTTACTCCGCCTTCGCCAGCGTCACGGCCTGTGCGGCCCCTGAATCAGTCGCGGCGGTCGCGGCCGCCGCTTCCGTCGCCGCCTTCTGCCCGGCGAGCCAGGCCTGGAACTCGGCCTTCGGCTTGGCCACCACGACGATCGGCATGAAGCCGTGGTCGCGGCCGCAGAGCTCTGCGCACTGTCCGCGGTAGGTGCCGGGCTTGTCCTCGTCCACGGTGATCCACATTTCATTGACGAAGCCGGGAATGGCGTCGCGCTTCATGCCGAAGTCCGGGACCCACCAGGAGTGGATCACGTCGTTGGCGGTCAGCAGGAGGCGGACCTTGGTGCCGGTCGGGATGACCAGCGGATGGTCCACGTCGAGCAGGTAGTGCTCGACGCTGCGCGGATCCTTGCCGGAACCCAGCTGCCGGGTCTCGTTGCTCGACTGCGCGAGCCGGCTGTAGAAGGACACGTCGCTATCGAGGTATTCGTACTGCCAGAACCACTGGTAGCCGGTGGCCTTGATGGTCAGCTCGGAGCCGGTGGTGTCCTCGATCTTGATCAGCGTCTCGACCGAGGGAATGGCCATGCCGATCAGGATGAACACCGGCACGATGGTCCAGGCGATCTCCAGCCTGGTGCTGTGGAGCAGGGTCGTGTCGGCCACCGCGCCCTTCGACTTCCGGAACTTCACCATCGCGTAGATCATCGCGCCGAAGGTGAAGACCGCGATCACCACGCAGACCCACAGGATCAGCATGTGCAGGCCGTAGATCTCCTGCGACAGCTCGCTGACGCCCTTGGGCATGTTCAGCAGGCTCCAGTCGGCCCGCGCCGGCAGGGCCGCCGCCGCGGCGATCACGCCGGTCAGCGCTGCGGGCATTCTCTTCGAGTTGGCCATGGACGCCGTTACTCCTTCAGTCCCAGTCTTGAGTTCCAGTCTTCGACCGCCGGCTTCGCAGGCGCGGCCATTCCGGGTCCCGCGAGCGGGAGCAAGGGCCACGAGGCCCAGCGCGACGAAATGGCCGGCGAGCGTGAGCGACGCGATGCGGGGCGGGGCGAAAAACCACGAGCTGCGGCGGGCGTCAGTGCGTTGCGGGACGCGAATTCGATCACCAGGCTCTGGCGCGAATCATTCCCTGCCGCTTGACCTGCCACGGCTCGGCCCCCCCCATCATCGAGAGCCCGCGCATCCTAAGGGAGGAGACAAGGCCTCGCAACACGAAAAATTTCAAGCAGGACCGGCGGATACGCCATCGGCAGCCGCGATTTCCGGCCGGCCGGCGCCCCGATTGGCGCAGCGAAACCTGAAACACGTATTAGATTTCGCTAATTCGTCCCCGGAATCCGCCCGGCGCGGGCGGTCAGATGCGGCGGTGAGCGGCGAGGTGCCGCGGGGTCCAGGAATGCGGGGTGCGGTGCACGAAGCGATGCCGCGCGACGTGGTAACTCGGGTCGAAGCCGTAGAAATTGAGGCGCATCCTTTCGAGCTCCGCTGCGCGGTAGGCTGCCAGGGGCCGGCTCGCCAGGTCGGCATCCCGGCGCGCGTTTCTTGCTGCCAGTCGCCCCGGGTAGTCCCCGGCCGTCGCCAGCTGCAGCGAACGCTCCACGACTTGCTCGAGGAATTGCGGCGGGTCCCCCTCCAGCACCGCATCGACGAGGCCCGCCCGCGCCGCGGCGCGCGCGCCGACGGGCAGGCGATTGCCCATGATCCGGGCCGCCCCGTCGGCCCCGACCCGGCGCGGGAGCAGGTAGGTCCAGTACTCGGAGCCGTAGAGGTTGCCCATGTTCTTGTAGTGCGGGTTCAGGACCACGCCGTTGCGGGCCCAGACCTCGTCGGCGGC
This sequence comes from Steroidobacteraceae bacterium, assembly GCA_035458405.1. Taxonomy (GTDB): domain Bacteria; phylum Pseudomonadota; class Gammaproteobacteria; order Steroidobacterales; family Steroidobacteraceae; genus SG8-30. Next base: position 5,331 of record DATHZW010000142.1, read on the forward strand.
CAGCGCCAGGAACACGCCACCGGCACCGCCGTTGGCGCGCAGGGCGGAAATCACGATCTTGTCGGTAAAAGACATGATCTCGAGGCAAACGTCGTCGATCGCGTTGATATTGTTCCAGGATTCGTCGGCTGGATTGGCTGCCGCTTCGATCGCCCCGAGATGGATGCCGTTGGACCAGAACTCGGCGCCGCCCAGCAACACCAGCACCCGGGTGGGCCGCCCGCGGACCTGGCGCAGCGCCGCGGCGAGTCGCTGGCACTGCCCGGTGGACATGGCGCCGTTGTGGAAATCGAAGGACAGGAACCCCACGGGGCCGCGCTCGAAATACGCCAGCTCGCGAAAGCCGCCGGTTCCCGGGGGGGCGTCGAGGGCGATCGGCACCTCGGGCACGCCGCCGAGCCGGCCGGCCAGCACCGCCACGGCTGGCAGCTTGATGGCCTGTCCGGCGTCCGCGGCGCGCAGGTGGCTGATCCAGACCGCGCCGTCGCGGGTGGCGCGCAGGATCGCGCCGTCGCGGGTGGCCAGAATCTCGCCCGGCCGCCCGCCGCCGCCGGCGGGCTCATGCCAGCCGCCGAAAAGGCGGCAGGGCAGGCCGGCGACCTCGTCGACGACACCGGGGAAGCCATCGGCGGCATGGATCTTCGCCAGGACGGTGTCCGTGTCGTCTGCCTGCCAGTCGATCGCCCGGTCCGGCTGCCGCATCAGCGGCCGCCGCCGGCCAGCCACCGTCGGGTCGCCCGGGTCGAGCGGCCGGGGAGAAAACGCCGGGTCGGTGGCGCGCTCGACGGCCGCCAGCACGCAGCGCGTCGCGGCCTCGGTCACCTCGCGGCGGTACAGGCTGCTCTTGGCGGCGTCGCGCATGGCGAAGCCTTCGCTCGCCCAGGTGTCGCCGGCGTCCATCTCCGCATCGGCCTGCAGCAGCGTCACGCCCCATTCGCGCGCCCGCTCGCGGATGGCCCAGTCGAGCGCCGACGGCCCGCGATCGCCGCGAATGCCCGGGTGCACGAC
>DATHZW010000143.1:0-7342 GCA_035458405.1 Steroidobacteraceae bacterium
GGCAACCCGGGTTTCGAGGGCGCGGCGCGTCAATCGCGCCAGGCGGTTGAACCGCGCCTCCAGCGGCGTCTGGATCAGGTCCTTCACCTGCATCTCCGCGAGCTGCAGGGTCTCGGTATGAATCAGTCGCTTCGTCCGTGTCGTCGACATCGCCCAGCCCCCTGGATGCGCGCACCCGCGTGACTCACATGAGCCGTTGCTCAGGTTATGACAAGCGGGCGCGAGGATGCGGAATTGCATCACAGGTCCCTGCACCGGCATGGACCGTGCGGATCGAAAAAGCGAAGTCGCTCACGTTTGCGCGGGCCGGCCTCTTTTTTTTGCGACGCAGCATGCGTCGCGCGACATCCGCGGGCCGCCGGGGAACGAACAGCCCCGTGCGATCCGCAAGCCGCGCCATTAGGGTGTTCACCCTAATCCCGGCCTCCATTCTGGACTTGGAGTTGGGGTAGGTTACACGGTAGCGCGGCCGTAGCATGCGGTTGGCCTGCAAGGAGTCGAGCCATGGTGTCATTCGTTCTCTTCCTGCTGTTCGTCGGCATCGTCTTGTGGGCGTCTTACCGAAAGATCGGCCTGGCCGCGACGACGGCACTGATCGGCGTGGTCCTCGCGACCTATACGCTGACCGGCACGGCGGCGTCATGGTGGAAGGCTGCCCTCTGGGCCGCGTACCTGCCGCTCGTCCTGCTGAACGTCGCGCCGCTGCGCCTCCGTTTCCTGAGCAGGCCCTTCTTCCGCGTGTACAAGCGCATGCTGCCGGCCATGTCCTCGACCGAGCAGGAGGCGCTCGAGGCCGGCACGGTCTGGTGGGACGGCGAGCTGTTTACGGGGCATCCGGACTGGCAGAAGCTGCTCGGTGCGGCGCCCGCGAAACTCAACGCCGAGGAACAGGCTTTCCTCGACGGGCCCTGCGAGGAGCTGTGCCGCATGCTCGACGAGTGGGACATCACCCACCGCCTCGCCGACCTGCCGCCAGAGGTGTGGGACTTCCTCAAGCGGAAGGGCTTCTTCGCGATGATCATCCCGAAGAAGTACGGTGGCCTCGGCTTTTCCGCCTACGCCCACTCCTGCGTGCTGGTGAAGCTTGCCAGCCGCTCGACCGTCGCCTGCTCGACCGTCGCGGTCCCGAACTCGCTCGGGCCCGCCGAACTGCTGCTGCACTACGGCACGGAGGAGCAGAAGGACCACTACCTGCCGCGGCTTGCGCGCGGCGAGGACATTCCCTGCTTCGGCCTGACGGCGCCGCGCGCCGGCTCCGACGCCGCATCCATTCCGGACACCGGCATCGTCTGCCGCGGCACCTACCAGGGCCGCGAGACGCTCGGTATCCGCCTCAACTTCTCCAAGCGCTACATCACGCTCGCGCCCGTCGCCACGGTCGTGGGCCTCGCGTTCCGCCTGTTCGATCCCGGCAAACTGCTGGGCGGGGACAAGACGGACTACGGCATCACCGTCGCCCTCATCCCGAGCGGGACCCCGGGCCTGAAGACCGGCAGGCGGCACTTCCCGCTCAACGTCCCGTTCCAGAACGGACCGGTCGAGGGCAAGGACGTGTTCGTCCCACTCGACGCCATCATTGGCGGGCCGAAGATGGCAGGCCAGGGCTGGCGGATGCTGGTCGAACAGCTCTCGGTCGGGCGCTGCATCTCGCTGCCGTCGAACTCCACCGGCGGCTCGAAGGGCGTGGTCTATTCCACCGGCGCCTACTCGCGCATCCGCCGGCAGTTCAATACGCCGATCAGCAAGTTCGAGGGTGTGGAGTCCGTCATCGCGCGCATGGCCGGCATGGTCTACATCATGGACGCCGGCCGCACGGTGACCGCAGCGGCCATCGACGGCGGCGAGCGGCCCGCCGTGCCGTCGGGCATCCTCAAGTACCACTGCACCGAGATGGGACGCGCGGTGATCAACGACGCCATGGACGTCCAGGGCGGCAAGGGCATCAGCCTCGGCCCGAAGAACTACCTCGGCCGCGGCTACCAGCTCGCGCCCATCGGCATCACCGTCGAGGGCGCCAACATCCTGACGCGCAACCTGATCATCTTCGGGCAGGGCGCGGTGCGCTGCCACCCGTGGGTGCTGAAGGAGATGAACGCCGCGCGCGATCCCGACAAGGCCCGGGGCCTGAAGGACTTCGACCGCGCGCTCACGGGCCATATCGGCTACACGGTGTCCAACGCGGTGCGCTCCTTGCTCAGGGCGCTGACGCTGTCGCGCATCGTCAAGGCGCCGGTCGCGGGTCCGACGGCCCGCTACTTCGAGCACATCAACCGCTTCAGCGCCTCCTTTGCCTTCGCCACCGACGTCGCGATGCTGTCCCTCGGCGGCTACCTGAAGAAGAAGGAGAACCTCTCCGCGCGGCTCGGCGACGTGCTGTCCTGCATGTACCTGGCCTCGATGGTGCTGAAGCACTACGAGGGACAGGGACGGCGCGAGGCGGACCTGCCGCTGGTCGAGTACGCCTGTCGCATGCTGCTCTACCGCGCGCAGGAACAGCTGCACAGCTTCCTGCGGAACTTCCCGGTGCGCTGGCTGGCGGCCTTCATGCGCCTGTTCATCTTCCCGCGCGGGCTGACCTACTCGGCCCCGGGCGACCGGCTCGGGCGCAAGGTCGCCGACCTGGTGACCAACGCGACCGAGGCTCGCGAGCGCCTGTGCCACGGCGCCTATACCACGCTCGAGCCGACGAACCACCTCGGCCTGGTCCAGGAAGCCCTGGTCCTGACCCTCGCCGCCGAGCCCCTGCTGAAGAAGATCCGCGTGGAGGGCGAGAAGACCGGCCGCGTGACCGCGCTGGACCTGCCCGGCCAGATCGGGGAGGCCGAGACGGCCGGAATCCTCAGTCGCGAAGAGGCCGCTCAGCTGCGCCGGTACGACAAGAAGGTGATGGAAATCATCAACGTGGACGACTTCGAGCCGTCCGAGCTGGCCGCCGGGTCGGGCGCATCGCCCCTGCCCGCGGCCAAGTCCCAGGTCGCCTGACCATTCCGGAGGTGCCAGGCACGTGCCTGGCGCCTCTTATGTCAAATTCCCTAGATTCCGCGGCCATTATTGCGTTGCGGGAAACGCTAATGATAATCGTTCGCGCTTTGCGTTAGGATCTGCGCCCTGGAGATCCTGGTATGACCACCCTGCCGCCGGAACATGTCCTCGCCCTCCCCGTGGCGTTGTCCACGCTGCGCAAGGGCGACACCGCCATCGTCATCGGCGTCCGCGACGATCATCTCGACGTCGGCGACGAAGTGCGCTCGACCCTGGCGCAGCGCCTGCTCGAGCTGGGCTTCATTCCCGGCGAGAGCCTGGAGGTCATCGGTGTGATCTGGCCGGGCGACGACCCCATCGCCGTGCGGCTCGGCCGCAGCATGTTCGCGCTGCGCCAGCGCGAGGCTGCCGCCGTGATGGTCGCGCGGGCCAAAGACACCCGGTCATGAGCGCCGAGGCTGCGGCGAGCGAGCTCAGGCTCGCGCTCGTCGGTGTGCCCAACAGCGGCAAGACGGCGCTGTTCAACCGCCTGACCGGCAGCCACCAGAAGGTGGCCAACTACGCTGGCGTGACGGTCGAGCGCAAGGAGGGCCGCTTCATCGGATCGAGCGGCCGGAGCTACCGGCTGCTGGACCTGCCGGGCACCTACAGCCTGACGCCGACGTCCCTTGACGAGGCCATCACCCGCGACGCCGTGCTCGGCCGACTGGCCGGCGAGCGACCGCCGGAGGTCGTGATCTGCGTCGTCGATGCGACCAACCTGCGGCTCAACCTGCGGCTGGTGCTGGAACTGAAGCGGATTGGCGTGCCCATGGTCGTGGCGCTCAACATGAGCGACGTCGCGCGGGCGCGCGGCTTCCGGCTCGACGCCGCCGCACTCGAGCGCGAGGTCGGCGTGCCCGTGGTCGAGACGGTCGCCGTCGCCGCCGGCGGCGCGCGCGCGCTGGTCGAGAACCTGGAACGTCGCGGCCTTCCCGACGTCCCGCAGGAGCACCCCGGCTACCGCGACCCGACGCCCGAGGAGGTGCTCGAGACCCAGCGCGACGCCAGGCGCATCCTCGGGACGATCGGTTACCGGGAGCCGGCCAGGCAACGGGTGCTGCAACGGCTCGACGCCATCGTCATGCATCCGGTCCTCGGGCTCGCCGTGCTGGCGGCGCTGCTGTTCGCCGTCTTCCAGGCGGTGTTCAGCTGGGCGGCGTTGCCGATGTCGATGATCGACACCAGCGTGTCGTGGCTCGGCGATTTCCTGCATGCGACGCTGCCGCCCGGCCCGCTGCGCAGCCTGCTGGTCGACGGCATCATCGCCGGCGCCGGCAGCGTGCTGGTGTTCCTGCCGCAGATCCTGATCCTGTTCCTGTTCATCCTGGCGCTCGAGGAAAGCGGCTACCTGCCGCGGGCCGCCTACCTGCTCGACCGGGTCATGGGCAGCGTGGGCCTGTCGGGCCGCGCCTTCATCCCGCTGCTGTCGAGCTTCGCCTGCGCCATTCCCGGGATCATGGCGACCCGGACGATCCCGAACCTGCGCGATCGCATGGCGACCATCATGATCGCGCCGTTGATGACCTGTTCCGCCAGGCTGCCTGTGTATGCGTTGCTGATCGGCGCCTTCATTCCCGCCAGCAAGGTCGGGCCGTTCAACATGCAGGGCCTGGTGTTGTTTTCGCTGTACGTCGCGGGCGTGCTGGCGGCGCTGCTGGTGGCCGTGGTGATGAAGTCCACGGCGCTGAAGACGAGCTACCACCCGCTGCTGCTGGAACTGCCCGAGTACCACTGGCCGAATCCGCGCAACCTGGCCATCGGGCTGTGGGAGCGGGCGCGGGTGTTCATCCGTCGCGTCGGCACCATCATCCTGGCCATGATGGTGCTGCTGTGGTTCCTCGGCAGCTACCCGGCCGCGCCGGCGGGCGCGCCGATGCCCGACATCTATTACAGCTTCGCCGGGATCATCGGCCGGGCGCTCGAGGTCGTGCTGGCTCCGATCGGCTTCAACTGGCAGATCTCGATCGCGCTGGTGCCGGGGCTCGCGGCCCGCGAAGTCGCCGTCGGCGCACTCGGCACCGTCTATTCGCTGGCCGCCTCGGATGACTCCATCGCGGCAACGCTCACGCCGATGATCGCCGGGACGTGGAGCCTGGCCACGGCGCTGTCGCTGCTGGCCTGGTACGTGTTCGCGCCCCAGTGCCTGTCCACCCTGATCGTGGTCCGCCGCGAGACGGCGAGCTGGCGCTACCCGCTGGCCATGGCTGGCTACCTGTTCGGGCTGGCCTACCTCGGGGCGTTCGTCACCTATCGCATCGCGCTGGCGCTGGGTGCCTGAGGTGTGGCAGTGGCTCGTCATCGCTCCGGCCGTCGCGCTCAGCGCGGCCTATGCGGCCTGGAAGCTGATGCCGGCGGCGAGCCGCCTGCGCCTGGCCCGCTGGCTGTCGCGGCAGGCCGCGTGCGGGCCTGCGCCGCTGGCGCGTCTCGCCGCGCGGCTCGAGCAGGCCGCGCTGCCCGCCGGTGGCTGCGATTCCTGTCCCGCTTCGCGCCTGGTTCCCCCGGGACCCGGCGACAAGGCCCGGCCACGGCGCTGACACCGCACTTTATACTCCCGGCTGCGGCCCTGTGACGCCCGGCCGGAGCACCGCAGCCCGATGAGCGCGCCCGAGACAACCGAGGTCATTTACGAGGTCGAGTGCAGGCTCGATCCGTCGGTCGTCGAGGCCTTCGACGCCTGGTTGCCGGAGCACGTCCGGCAGGTGCTCGCCTGCGAGGGCTTCACCGCCGCGGAGATCCAGGCCCCGACCGAGGCGGCGCCAGGGCAGGCCGTCATGCGTCGCACGCAGTATCGGCTCAAGGACCAGGCCGCGCTCGAGCGTTACCTCGAGCAGGACGCGCCGCGGCTGCGGGCCGACGCCGCAGGTTTCGGCGACAAGGCGGCCTTCACCCGCCGGGTCCTCTCGCCGCGAGCCGTCGCCGACCGCCTGCCGGAAGAGCCGTTCACCTGCCTGAACTGCTCGGCTCCCGTCCCGGGGCGCTACTGCGCCGCCTGCGGCCAGTCGCGCGAGGTTCACGTGCTGTCCATGCACGAGGTCGTCGGCGACGTCACGCATTCCCTGCTGCACCTCGACTCGCGCGTATGGAACACGCTGCGCACCCTGGTCCTCAAGCCCGGCCAGCTCACCAATGAGTTCATCGCCGGCAGGCACCAGCGCTACCTGCCGCCGTTCCGGTTGTACCTCGTCATCAGCGTCCTGTTCTTCGCCCTGTCGGCGCTGCTGCCGGACGCGCAGATGCTGCACGTGAATGCGGAGGGTGACACGGTCGTCGCCTACGGGGTTCCGCCGCCGTCCGCCGCGGACACGGCGGCGGCGGCCGATCCTGCCGCGGCGTCGCGTGAGCGGGCGGCCCGGGAACTGCGCCGGGCGCTTGACGAGGTGGCGACCACGCCCGGCGCACCCGAGGCCGTGCGCCACTCAACCGAACTGGTCGCCGGTGCCGTGGAGGGCAAGCGTGGCCAGGCCGGCTGCAACATCAATGTCCTGCCCGGGTCGCCGCGCCTCAATGCGCTGCTCAGCGAGGCCTGCGTCAAGGCGCAGGCGGACAACGGCAGGCGGCTTGGGCAGTTGTTCCTGAGCACCGTGCCGAAACTGATGTTCGTGTTCCTGCCACTGATGGCGGCGGTCACGATGCTGTTCTACTGGAGACCGCGCCGGCTGTACGCAGAACATCTCGTGGCGTTCCTGCACTCGCATGCCTTCATCTTCGTGACGCTCGCCGTGCTGTCGGTCGTCAACGCGATCATGCGGCTGGACCTGCCGCTGGTCGGCGTGCTGGGCCTCGTCAACCTGGGCTTGATCCTGTACATCCCCTACTACGTCTTCCGCGGCATGCGCGTCATCTACGGCCAGGGACCTGCGTTGACGGTCGTCAAGTTCACCGTCATTTCGCTGTTGTACTTCACGCTGCTGATAGTCACCGTGGTGATCGGCCTCATCTACTCGATGCTTTCGCTCTAGGGGGCGCCACCGCGACGCGGGCAATGATCGACCATCGCGCCATCCTGCACGTCGACATGGACGCGTTCTATGCGTCGGTCGAGGCGCGTGACGACCCGTCGCTGGTCGACAAGCCGGTGATCGTCGGCGGCATGGGCGGGCGCGGCGTGGTTGCCGCGGCCAGCTACGAAGCGCGGCGCTTCGGCGTTCACTCCGCGATGCCGATGCGCGAGGCGCTGAAGCGCTGCCCGCACGCGGTCTGCGTCCGTCCCAGGATGAAACGCTACAAGGAAGTCTCGCAGCAGGTGTTCGCGGTCTTCGGCGAGTTCACCGACCAGGTGGAAGGGCTGTCGCTCGACGAGGCGTTCCTCGACGTGACC
>DATHZW010000144.1:0-2035 GCA_035458405.1 Steroidobacteraceae bacterium
GGCGGATGGTGTGGATCGCGAGTCGTCAGTCGTGAGTTGTGAGTAGTGACTTGTAAGAGGGCTGCAGCGTGTTTACGACTCACGCTGCCGTTCCCGTACCCTTCTATCCGCTATCCGCTATCCGCCATCCGCTATCCGCCATCCGCTATCCACTCACTTCCTCCGCCACGTCGTTCCGCCGGGGCCGTCCTCGAGGATCACGCCCTGCGCGGTCAGCTCGTCGCGGATCCGGTCCGACTCCGCCCAGTTCCTGGCGCGTCGCGCGGCGACCCGCGCCTCGACGAGCGACGAGATCTGCTCGTCGCTCAGGCCGTCGCCGGCCGCCTCCCCGGCGGTCACTTCCGAGCGCATGGACAGCCATGCGGCCGGCTCGTAGGCCAGGATGCCCAGCACACCCGCCAGCGCCTTGAGTTCGCCGGCGAGCAGCGCCGCGGCGGCCGTGTCGCCGGCTGCCTTCGCCGAGTTCAGTTCACGCGCCAGTGACTGCAGGACCGAGATCCCTTCCGGCGTGTTGAAGTCGTCGTCCATCGCCTCGCGGAACCTGTCGCTCCACTGCGTCGCCGGCGCCGGGTCGGCCGCGGCGACGTCGCGCAGCGCGATGTACAGCCTCGACAGCGCCGCGTCCGCCTGCTGCAGGTTCTCTTCGGTGTAATTGACCGGCCCGCGGTAGTGGCTGGCCAGCACGAAGGCGCGCATGACCTCGGGGCGCAGCTTCGGCAGCACGTCGCGGACGGTGAAGAAGTTGCCCAGCGACTTGGACATCTTCTCGTCGTCCACCCGGACGTGGCCGTTGTGCATCCAGAGGTTGACGAACGGCGCGTCGCAGGCGGCGCGGGACTGCGCTATCTCGTTCTCGTGGTGCGGGAACTTCAGGTCGATGCCGCCGCCGTGGATGTCGAAGTGCGGGCCGAGCAGGCTGGTGGACATGGCCGAGCATTCGATGTGCCAGCCAGGCCGTCCCGGGCCCCAGGGCGAGTCCCACTGTGGCTCGCCGGGCTTGGCGGCCTTCCACAGGGCGAAATCCAGGGGGTCCCGCTTGTGCTCGCCGATCTCGACCCGCGCGCCGGCGCGCAGGTCGGCGGTCTTCTTGCCCGACAGCTGCCCGTAAGCCTCGAATTTCGAGACCGAATAGAGCACGTCGCCATCGGCCGCGTAGGCGTAACCCTTGTCGATCAGCGCCTCGATCATCGCGATGATCTCGGCGATGTAGCCGGTCGCCCGCGGCTCGAGGTCGGGCCTTTCGATGCCCAGCGCGTCGCAGTCCTCGTTCATCGCCGCGATGAAGCGTGCGGTCAGCGCCTCGACGGGCTCGCCGTTTTCCGCAGCGCGCTTGATGATGTTGTCGTCGATGTCCGTGATGTTGCGGACGAAGGTCACGTCGTAACCGCGCCAGCGCAGGTACCGACGCACGACGTCGAAGACGATGAGCATGCGGGCATGGCCGACGTGGCAGTAGTCGTAGACGGTCATGCCGCAGCAGTACATGCGCACCTTGCCGGGCTCGATCTCGCGGAACTCTTCCTTCCGCCCCGTCAGCGAGTTGTGGATCCGTAGCATCAGTCGTCTTCCTAGGTTGAACTGGCCAGGGCGCGCAGCCGGCTTCGAATGATGGAATCCGGCAGCGCCGCCAGCAGCGGCGCCAGTTCCGGGCCGTCGCGGCGCCCGGTCAGCGCGATCCGCAGCGGCATGTAGAGTTCCGCGCCCTTGCGACCGGTGCGCGCCTTGAGTTCGCGTGCCAGCGCCTTCAGGTCCGCGCCGGTCGTGTCCAGCGCTTCCAGCGCCGCGGCGAAGAATCCGGGGCCGGCCTGCCTGAGCACCTGTTCCAGTTCGCCCTCCGGCGGCGGCAACTCGCCGAACAGCACCGCCACCCAGGGGAGCGCGTCGGCGGGGAACACGACATTGTGACTGACCGTGGAGCCGAGCAGCCGGCGCTCGGCCGCCCCGAGCGTCGGCGGCAGCGCGGGCGCGAGCCAGTCCTCGAGCGCCTGCGGATCCAGGCGCTTGACCGCTTCCCGCTGCCAGTGCTGCAGCTGGA
>DATHZW010000145.1:0-3285 GCA_035458405.1 Steroidobacteraceae bacterium
GGAGGTCGCGATCGACTGCACGCAGTTGTTCTCGAGGATCGTCATGTCGCGCGTGCCGAGCTTCGAGAGCGTCCGGTGGATGGCGAAGGCGAGGATGACGGAGGTGAGGCCCACGCCGAGCGTCCAGCCGGTCTTGGCGCCCACGTAGAGGTTGGTCGCGCTCAGGACGCCGCCCAGCAGGAAGCCGGTCAGGGCCGAGCGCAAGGTGAGCTGCGGCATGTCGCCGCGCCAGATGCGCTCGAACCACCAGCGGTCCTTCTGCTCACGGGTCCACGTACGGACCTGCTCTTCGTTCAGCTGTTCGATCGCCATGGATGCTCCCGGGGAAGGTTTGCGGATCCCGAATCGTGGCGGCGCGGCGCGGCGGCCTCAATGCCGGCGCGGGCGCACCAGGCCGAACACCGTGGTGTAGCCGTGGAGGAACGTCGCCCCCTGCACCGGGCCGATTTCCCCGGCGCAGAACATTCCGCCCAGCGGCACGTCGCTGAAGGCGCGCCGGAACATTCCCGAGTCGCGGCCCGGCACGCCGTAAAGCGCGACCCCGCGCCCGATGCAGGAGAACATCAGCGCCGCGGCGGGCGCCGACGGGTCGACCTCCCGGTGGCGGCCCAGCTCGCGTTCCAGGTCCGCGGCCGACGCGTCGGCGTCGCGAAGGTGGAATTGCACCACCGTGTGGGCGGCCGCCTGTCCGCCGATGACGAGATCCCCCGACTCCGAGTCGATCCCGGCGACCTCGCGCACCAGGAAATCGCCCGCGCCGACCGATTGCCGCGGACCGGGCAGGGCGAGTCCGATGAACAGCTGGCGCGCGTTGAACAGTTCCCGGTCGGGGGCGCTGAGCGAGGAGAAGACCTCTCCGAGCGCCTGCCGCGGCGCCTTGCCGTCCAGCTCGTGGACGCGGTTGCCGTCGCTCGAGGTCACGAACAGCGGGTCGCCGACCGGCCTGCAGCCCTGCCCGACCACGCCCTCGATGCGCACGTTACCGGTCCAGGTCAGCAGCAGCGCGCCGGCCCGACGCACTTCGCCACCGGCGATCAGGCAGGCCTGCCCGGGCTGCGAGGCCGCGCTGGTCAGTCCGCCGACCACCGTCGAGCCTGGGTAGGCGCGGTCGAGCCCCCGGATGCAGTGCTCGATGTCGAAAGAGTAGGGGTCGGCCAGGATGGTGAAGGACGGTCCGTCTTCCGGCCGTACCCCTGCCAGGCGCCACCACGCGTCGCGTGATGCATTGACGGCCGGCAGCGAAGCCTGGTCCAGGTGGATGGCGGCGACCTGGGCGTCGGCCATCACCCCGGCGAGCAGCGACAAGGCCGGTCCGTCCTCCAGCTCCTTTCCCATGCCGGCGACCCCGCCGGCGTTGCAGCCGACCAGGAGACCGTCACCGAGCCAGGAATGCAGCAGGGCGGGCAGCCGCTCCAGGTCGCGCGAGTCGTAGCCTGCCGCAAACGCCAGGACGAGCTGCGGCGGGGACTCGCCCAGTCCAGGACGCAGGCGGGCGAGGGCCTCGTCCACGGCGGGCCCGAGTTCACGTTCCGTCGACAGGCCGCCGGCCCACTTCACCGCCGCTTGCTCCCGCCCGCCATCAGGCCTGGACCCCCGCTTCGTCCGCTGCCACGACCACGCCCTCGATCATGGCGGCGGCGATCCATTCGCGCAGCTGCGCGTCTGCCAGGACCGTTGCCTGGTAATCGGCCGCGGCGGCGGACGTGACGAGTCCATAGGTCAGCAGCCGCAGCGCGACGGGCGCGAACATCGCGTCGGCGACGCTGTAGTCCCCGAAAAGCCAGGGTCCGCGCGTAGCGTAGTCCCGGCGGCAGCCGCTCCAGATCTCGTCGATCCTCTCGACGTCTCGCGCCAGGGGGGGCGTCATGGGCACGCGTCGATCGCGCGCGCGGGCGTTCATCGGGCAACTGCTGCGAAGCGCGGCGAAGCCGGCGTGCATCTCGGCCGCTAGCGAGCGGGCGCGGGCGCGGTCCTCCGCTTGCCGGGGCCAGCCGCGGCCGCCGGCCAGTTCCGAGGCGTACTCGCAGATCGCCAGGGATTCCCATACAGTCGTCGCCCCGTGCAGGAGTGCGGGGACACGGTGGCTGGGCGAGAGCTTCGGCACGTCGCGGGCGAACTCCGGCGTGTCCAGGTGAATGAGGCGTTCGCTGAAGTCGAGGCCGAGGTGCCTGAGCAGGAGCCACGGACGCAATGACCAGGAGCTGTAGTTGCGGGTTCCGATGACCAGCGTCAGTTCAGGCATGTCCGTCTCTTGGCGCCAGGATGCGCCGACCATATGGCACCGCCGTGGTGGCGGCAAGGCCGCCGTGGCGACGACGGATTATGATGTCGGCCGCTGCGGCAAGGAAGACGGATGAAACGAGTCGCTGCGATCTGCCTGGACCTGGACGATACGCTGTGGGCGGTGGGCCCCGCGATCGAGCGGGCCGAGATCGCGATGCTCGACTGGCTGGCAGGCCGTTACCCCAGGGTGACGGAGATCCACGACGTGCACAGCATGAGGGCCGTCCGCCAGCAGGTGGCCGGTGAGTTCCCGGCAATGCGCCACGACTTCACCTTCCTGCGGCGCCAGGCGCTGGCCTGGCACGCCCGCGAGGCGGGCTATCCGGAGCAACTGGCCGACGAGGCTTTCGAGGTGTTCCATGCCGAGCGCAACCGGGTCGAGGTGTTCGCGGACGTCGTGCCGGCGCTCGACAGGCTGCGGACCCGTTTCCGGCTGATGACCCTGTCCAACGGCAACGCGGACCTGCGGATCATCGGGCTCGACGGGTACTTCGAAAGGGCGCTGGCCGCGCGAGACGCCGGCGCGGCGAAGCCGGACCGGCGGATCTTCCGGGCGCTGCTGGACGGTGCCGGGCTGGAACCCGGGGAGGTGCTTTACGTCGGGGACGACCCGCATGCGGACGTGCAGGGCGCACGGAACGCCGGGTTGCAGGCCGCCTGGCTCGACCGGTTCGGCCGGAGCTGGCCGCAGGAGGTCCCGCCACCCGACCTGGCCGTGCGCGATCTCGGCGAACTGGCCGATCGGCTGCTATGAGCGGCTGACGCCGCGGCGACTCAGCGATCGTCTTCCAGCTTCTTCTTCTGCTCGATCCATTTCGACAGCGCGCGCAGGTCCTTCTTCTTCTTCCACTGCTTCTTCACCAGCAGGCCGCTGTCGTAGGGGTCGTAGCCCTTCTTCAGGCCGCCGGCGTTCTGCTCGATGCGCTTGGTCGTTCCCTTCGAGCCGTTCTCGGTCAGCGCAAGCGACTCGTCGTTGAGCAGCAGCTCGAGCGTTTCCTTGCT
>DATHZW010000146.1:0-4121 GCA_035458405.1 Steroidobacteraceae bacterium
TCGGCAGCTATGTTCACGGCATCCGCATCGGCGTGCTGGTGGGTCTCGAGGGCGGCGACGAGTCGCTGGCCCACGACCTGGCCATGCACATCGCGGCCTCCAACCCCCAGTACGCCACGCCCGCCGAGGTCCCGGCCGAGCAGGTGGACAAGGAGCGCGAGATCCTGGCCGCCCAGGCTGCCCAGGAGGGCAAGCCGGCCGAGATCGTCGCCAAGATGGTGGAAGGCCGGATCCGCAAGTACCTGGCGGAAATCTGCCTCGTGGGCCAGCCGTTCGTGAAGGACCCCGATACGACCGTGGAGAAGCTGCTGAAGGCCGCCGGCGCCCGGGTGACCGGCTTCATCCGCTTCGAGGTCGGCGAGGGCATCGAGAAAAGGCAGGAAAACTTCGCCGACGAGGTCGCGGCACAGGTCAAGGCCGCCCAGGCGCGCCACTGACGGCCACGGCCCGGTGCGGCCCCCTGCCCAGGACCAATGGACCCCGCCCGAGGCAACTCCGGCGGGGTTCTTTATAATCAACGCAAGCTAGACCCAGGGGGCAGGATGTCCGACGAAGCCGGCCAGCCGAAAAAGCGGATATTGCTGAAGCTCAGCGGCGAGGCGCTGCTCGGCGACGGCGACTACGGGATCGACCCCGTGGTGCTCAGGCGCATCGCGGCGGAGATTCGCGAGGTCATGGGGCGCGCCGTCGAGCTGGCGGTCGTCATCGGCGGGGGCAACCTGTTCCGCGGCGCCGGCCTCGCGCGGGCGGGGATGGACCGGGTCACCGCCGACCACATGGGCATGATGGCCACGATCATGAACGCCCTGGCGCTGCAGGACGCGCTGGAGCAGATCGGCCAGGACTCGCGGGTGATGTCCGCCCTGCGCTGCCAGCAGGTCTGCGAGGACTACATCCGCCGGCGGGCGATCCGCCACCTCGAGAAGGGCCGCTGCGTGATCATGGCCGCGGGAACGGGTAACCCGTTTTTCACGACCGATACCGCCGCGTCGCTGCGGGCGATCGAGATCGAGGCCGACCTGCTGCTCAAGGCAACCAAGGTCAACGGGGTCTACACCGACGACCCGGTCAAGAACCCGAAGGCGGAGCGCTACAGCCGGATTTCCTACGACAAGGTCCTGACCGACCGGCTGGGCGTGATGGACGCGACGGCCATCGTCATGTGCCGCGACAACGGGCTGCCGCTGCGCGTGTTCAACCTGTTCAATGCCGGCGACCTCATCCGCATCGTGGATGGCGAGGACGTCGGCACGCTGGTCGTGAACGGGGTCTAGGGAGCCGGTCGAAGGAATCCGGCCCGGGGAGTAAGAGTGATGTTCGAAGAAATCAAGAATGACGCCAACGAGCGCATGACCAAGTGCGTGGTCAGCCTGCGCGAGCACTTCAAGCGCATGCGGACCGGGCGCGCCAACACCGGCCTGCTCGAGGGCATCCGCGTCGAGTACTACGGCGCAGAGATGCCGCTGGCGCAGGTGGCCAACGTCACCGTGGAGGACTCGCGCACGCTGGCCATTTCGCCCTGGGACAAGGCGATGGTGCCGATCATCGAGAAGGCCATCATGAAGTCCGACCTGGGGCTCACCCCCAACACGGCCGGGACGGTGATCCGGCTGCCGCTGCCGGCCATGACCGAGGAGCGCCGCAAGGAAATGACCAAGGTCGCGCGCCACGAGGCGGAGAACGCGCGGGTCGCGGTCCGTTCGGTGCGCCGCGACCTGATGAACGAGCTGAAGGAAATGCTCAAGGAAAAGCTGCTGTCGGAGGACGACGACCGCCGTGCCCAGGAGGAAGTCCAGAAGCTCACGGACCACTACGTTGCCGAGGTCGACTCGGTCCTCGCCGAGAAAGAAAAGGAGCTGTTGCAGGTCTGAAGACCTGCAACGGCCCCCGGGGCCCGGCAGCGGCCCCCTCCGCACATGACACAATCGCCTGACGCCGCGCCGCGCGACGTGCCCCGCCACGTCGCCGTGATCATGGACGGCAACGGCCGCTGGGCGCAGCAGCGCGGTTCGCCGCGCACGGCCGGGCACCGGGCCGGCACCGAGGCCACGCGCGCGGCCGTGGAGCATTCGCTCCGCCGCGGCGTGAAGCTGCTGACCCTGTTTGCCTTCTCCTCCGAGAACTGGGCGCGTCCCGCCGAGGAAGTGGGCGTGCTGATGCAGATGTTCATCAGGGCGCTGCAGCGCGAGGTGAAGCAGCTCGTCGCCAACGGGGTCCGGCTGCGCTTCATCGGCGACCGGTCCCAGCTCACGCCGAAGCTGCGCGAGGGCATGCTGGCGGCCGAGTCCCGCACCGCCGGCAACGACTCGCTCGAGCTGTTCGTCGCGATGTCCTACGGCGGGCGCTGGGACCTGCTGCAGGCCGCGCGGCGGCTGGCGGAGGACGCCGCGGGCGGCCGCATCGATCCGGCCGCGATCGGCGAAGAGGACCTGGCGTCGCGGCTGGCCCTGTCGGGCGTGCCGGACCCGGACCTTTTCATCCGCACCGGCGGCGAGCAGCGGATCAGCAATTTCCTGCTGTGGAACCTCGCCTATACCGAGCTGTATTTCTGCGACACACTCTGGCCGGATTTCGGCCCCGCCGACTACGACCTGGCCATCGACTGGTACGGCCGGCGCGAGCGGCGCTATGGCAAGACCTCGCAGCAGGTCGGGAGCAGCTGATGCTGTTGACGCGGATCCTGACGGCCATCGTGCTGGTGATCGTGCTGGCGGTCGTGCTGCTGTGGCTGCCCGCGCCGCTGGCGCTCGGGGCGCTGGCGCTGTTGACGCTGGCGGGCGCCTGGGAATGGGCCGCCTTCGCCGGCCTGACCCGGGCGGCTGGCCGTGGGGCGTATGTCGCGGCCTGCCTGGTGATCATCACGCTGCTGTGGGGGCTGGCGGCCAGCGAGGGCGGATTCCGCGCCATCATGATCGCCACCCTGCTGTTCTGGGGAATCGCCTTCCTGTGGTTGACGCTGGCGCCGACCCGCGGCCGGCCCTGGCTGGCCGGCCTGGCCGGCCTGGTCGCGCTGCCGCCGATGTGGATCGCCATGGCGAAGCTGTATGAGGCGGGCATGATCGGCCGCGAACTGCTCATCTTCGCGATGGTGCTGACCTGGGCGGCCGATGTCGGGGCCTATTTCGGCGGCCGTCGCTTCGGCCGCACCAAGCTGGCGCCGCGGGTCAGTCCCAACAAGACCTGGGAAGGCGTGCTGGGCGGCCTGCTGGCCGGCTCCATCGTGGCGCTCGCCGGCCGCGCCCTGTTCGGCTTCGAGGCCGAGGCGTTCCTGCCGCTGTGCGTGGCGGCCCTGCTGGCCTCGACCGTCGGCGACCTGACGGAGAGCATGTTCAAGCGCCAGGTCGGCCTCAAGGACAGCGGCGGGGTGTTGCCCGGCCACGGCGGCATCCTCGACCGGATCGACAGCCTGACGGCGGCCGTGCCGGTCCTGACCCTCGGCCTGAGCTGGATCGGGGTCGTTTCGTGAGAGGGCTGTCGATCCTGGGATCGACCGGGTCCATCGGACTCAACACCCTGGATGTCGTGCGGCGCCATCGGGATCGCTTCCGGGTCGTGGCGCTGGCCGCCGACAGGAGCGACGGCCGGCTGCTCGAGCAGTGCATCGAGTTTGCGCCCGAGGTGGTGGCGCTGGCTTCGCCCGAGGCCGCCCTGCGGCTCGAGCGGGAGATCGGGCGCCGCAGCCTGCCCACACGCGTCCTGGCCGGCGAGGAGGGCCTGGAAGCGGTCGCGGCACACCCCGGGGCGGGACAGGTCATGGCGGCTATCGTGGGCGCTGCGGGCCTCAAGCCGACCCTGGCGGCGGCCCGCGCCGGAAAGCGGGTGCTGCTGGCCAACAAGGAATCCCTGGTCTGCGCCGGCCGCCTGCTGATCGAGGCGGTCGCCGCGTCGGGCGCGGAACTGGTGCCGATCGACAGCGAGCACAACGCGGTCTTCCAGTGCCTGCCGCAGCCGGTCCGGCCTGGCCACTGCCCGCCGGGAATCCGCAGAATCCTCCTGACGGCCTCGGGCGGGCCGTTCCGGACCTGGACCCCGGAGGCCATGGCGCGGGCCACGCCGGAGCAGGCGGTGGCCCACCCGAACTGGAGCATGGGCCGGAAGATCTCGGTCGATTCGGCCACCCT
>DATHZW010000147.1:0-3541 GCA_035458405.1 Steroidobacteraceae bacterium
CGCTGCCTGCCACGCCGGTCGCAGCCGAGCCTCCGCGGGAGACGCCGAGCGAGCGCGCCGCCGAAGCCAAAACCTGGACGCGACCCGAACGGGCTGAGGCCGTTGCGCCCACCCGCGCCACGTTGCCGCCAGCGCCCGCTGCCACGGCCGCGCGGGCGTTCTTCGACCGGACGCTGGCAACGGCCCACGAATGGCTCACCACCGGCAACGTCCCGGTCAAGATCGGGGTCATCGTCTCGTTCTTCGGCGTGGCCTTCCTGCTGAAGTACGCGGTTGATCGCCGGCTGCTGGTGTTTCCCATCGAACTGCGCCTGGTGCTGGTGGCCGCAGCAGCCATCGCGCTGCTCGTTGTCGGTTGGCGGCTGCGTGACCGGAACCGCATCTACGCCCTGAGCCTGCAGGGCGGCGGCATCGGCATCCTGTACCTGACGATCTTCACGGCGCTGCGGCTCTACGCGCTGGTCTCGCCGGGCTTTGCGTTCGCGCTGCTGTTCGTCCTCGCGGTCGCCTCCGGCGCGCTGGCGATCCTGCAGAACGCTCGCGGCCTCGCGACACTCGGCGCTGCCGGCGGTTTCCTCGCGCCGATCCTGGTTTCGACCGGCACGGGCAGTCATGTCGCCCTGTTCTCCTACTACCTGTTGCTGAACCTGATGATCGTCGGCGTGGCCTGGTTCAAGCCGTGGCGCGAGCTGAACCTGCTCGGCTTTGTGTTCACTTTCGTCGTCGGCGGCTGGTGGGGCTACAACAACTATGTCCCGGAGATGCTCGCAACGACCGAGCCCTTCGTGATTCTCTACTTCCTCTTCTATCAGCTGACGGCAGTGCTCTTCGCGCTGCGCCAGCCGCCCAACCTGCTAGGCCTCGTCGACGGTACCCTGGTGTTCGGCACGCCGGTGCTGGCCTTCGCGATGCAGGCGCTGCTGCTCGCGGATACGGAATACGGCCTGGCCTTCAGCGCCCTCGGCGCTGCACTGTTCTACGTCCTGGTCGCCGCGTTCCTGCAGCGGCGGCAACCGCAGTTGCTGCGACTCATGATCGAGTCGCTTGTCGCGCTGGCCGTGGCGTTCGGCACGCTGGCGATACCGCTGGCCCTCGACGCCCGCTGGACGGCAGCGGCCTGGGCCCTGGAGGGTGCCGCACTCGTCTGGGTCGGCTGCCGCCAGGAGCGGCTCCTGGCACGCGCCGTCGGCGCGGCGCTGGTGCTCGGTGCCGGCATCTCGTTCCTCAGCTTCGGCTGGCACGCACACATGGGGCCGCCCATCCTCAATGGCAACCTGCTGGGCGGCTGGCTGATTGCCCTGGCCGGCGGCTTCGCGGCCTGGCAGCTCGGTCGCGTGACCAGCCGCCATGCGCCAATCGAGCACCTGGTGGGCGTCGGCCTGCTGGTCTACGGGGCATGCTGGTGGCTCGGTTCCGGGCTGGCGGAGATCTACGACCGGCTGCCATACCGATTCCTGCCCGCAGCTTCCGTGCTGTTCCTGGCGTTGACCTCCCTGGCCGTGTCCGCAATGGCCGAGAGGCTCCAGTGGTCCGCGGCGAGAGCCGCCGCGCTCGCGGCGCTTCCCGTCCTTGCGCTGGCGGCGGTGGTTGCCGCCATCTTCAGCGATCACCCGGGCGGGCATCTCGGCTGGCTGGCCTGGCCGGTGGCGATCGGGTCGTTGACCTGGATACTGAAACGACACGAGCAGGTGCTCCGGGCACTGCTGCCGGCAGCGCATTTCCTGCTGGCGGCGCTCGCCGTCGGGCTGCTGATGTGGGAGCTGGACTGGCAGGCCGACGCCGCCGGCCTCGGCTACGCCTGGCGCGGCGGGCTCACGTCGCTCGTCCCCGGCCTTGCGCTGCTGGCCGTGCTCGCGTTCGCACAGCGCCCGGGCTGGCCGGTCGGCGCGCATGCGAGGCTTTACCGGATTCATGTCGGTGCCATGCTGCTGGTCCTGCAGGGTCTCGTGATTCTCTGGCTAAACCTGGGTACCGACGGCGCGGCCGACCCGCTGCCATACGTCCCGCTGATCAACCCGGTCGACCTGACGAGCCTGTTTGCGCTGCTCGTCGCCGCGCGTTGGGTGCTGACGCTGGCCCGTGAAACCGGGGTAGCTGACGCCAAGGGCAGGCGCGTCGGGCTCAGTACCGTCGGGGCCGCGGCGTTCGTCATCTCCACCGTCGCGCTGCTGCGCGCCTTGCACCACCTCGGTGGTGTGCCCTGGGACACGACGGCCCTGGGACAGTCCGTGCTGGTCCAGGCCGCCCTCTCGGTGTACTGGGGGCTGCTCGCGTTCGTGGGAATGGTCAGCGGCGCAAGGCTGGCGCGACGCTGGCTGTGGCTGGCGGGTGCGGCGTTGATGGCCGTGGTGGTCATCAAGCTGTTCCTGGTCGACCTTGGCAACACGGGGACGGTGGCGCGCATCGTGTCGTTCATCGGTACCGGCGCATTGCTGCTGGTGGTCGGCTACCTGGCCCCCGTTCCGCCGCGTCACAAGGAAGCCGGACATGACTGAGCATCGACTCGCCCCCGGCGTGGCACTGGTCGCGCTGCTGGTTCTCGGGACCGCCGCAGCCGACGAACCCGTTGGCACCGGCGACTATGCGTATGGCTGGCCGATAGTCACGGCGGAGCCGGCCGAGTTGTACGAGATCCCCTTGCCCATCGGCGTCTACCAGGCTGCCGTCGATCCTGAACTCCGCGACCTGTCGGTCTTCGACGCCACCGGCAGCCCTGTGCCGCGACTGGTGCGCCAGCCCCCGCAAGTGGCTGAGGCCGACGAACCCACGACGACCCTGCCGGCGCTGCCGGTCTGGGCGCGCCCAGGCCAGGCACCCGGGGACGTGCGGCTACGGCTCGAACGCCGGGGTGACGCCACGGAGCTCGTCCTGGACAGCGCGCCGGCCACTGCGGCCGGCCTGGGCGCCCTGGTCGCCTACGTGGTCGACACGCAGGAGACACCGCGGCGCTGGACGGCGGTCGACCTGGAATGGGATCCGTTGCCGGGGCCGCTATGGCTTTCCGTGACGGTCGAGGGCAGCGAGGACCTGAACCAGTGGTTTGCGCTGGCGACGGGGACCGTCGCGGCCCTGGAGCAGGACGGCGCGCGCATCGAGCGACGGCGGGTCGAACTCCCCGCCCGATCGGCCCGCTACCTGCGCTTCACCTGGCGCGAAGCGCCGCCCGACTGGCAGCTCTCGCGGGTGGCCCTGCACTGGTCCGCGGCGCCGGAGGCGGAGTCAATCGAGAGGCTGCGGTTGCAGCCTGCCGGCCGCGACCCGGATGACGGCGGGTACCTGTTCGATCTCGGCGGATCGCTTCTGACGCGCGAATTCGCGCTCGAGTTGCCAGCCGACAACGTGGTGATCGGCGCGAAGATCTATCGGCAGCGACCCGGGTCGGACCGATTCGAAGCCGTTCATCGCGGCCTATTCTTCCACCTGCGCCGCGACGGGACCGACGCGGCGACCGCGGCGATCGCGGTGCCACCGCTCAGGGCGGCCCGCTGGAAGGTGGTCATCGAACGCGGTCGCACCGAAGTCGACGTCTCGCTGGTCGTGG
>DATHZW010000148.1:0-2110 GCA_035458405.1 Steroidobacteraceae bacterium
TGTGCGATCCACCCCTCGGGCAACCCGCGGAGATCTGCCGCCGGACACTCAGCACCGAGGCGCGGCTCAATTACAACGGCCACAACGTCGGCGTCGGCATCAACCTGGCGATGGGCTGGGACCGGTTCTTCGTGACCCTGCCCATCACCTACGTATGGAGCGACGTGAACCTGGTCGATACGACCATCGAGGCCATCAACATCTCGCCGCGAATCGGCGTGATCGGAGACGTCGGCGAGATGGGCACGATCGCCGCGTTCATCGGCGCGACCTACCTCGACGCGAACATCGACCTGACGGGCAGCTTCGAGTTCGACACTCCGGGCGTGCCGGGACTGGGCGAGACGACCTCGCTGGAGTTCAAGATCAGCCAGCGCAACAAGGACAAGTGGAACTACGTCGTCGGCGCCAACTGGGACGTGTCCAGGAGCTGGAGCGTGATGATCGAGGCGGGTGTCGGCGGCTCGCGTGAAAACCTGATGGCGGGGCTCACCTACCGCTGGTAGGCCGCCGCCCGGGCCGATGTGAGAGAATCGCTCTGCCGCGCAGGCTGCAGGGGTTTCCCATGGACACAGTCATCTTCGAGGGTTTCGGCCTGGTCGTCACGCCGTGGAAGCTGGTCGGCTATGCCGGGGTGCTGCTGTTCTCGGGCCGCTGGGTGGTGCAGGTCATCTACTCGAAGGTCTACAAGCGGCCCGTCCTGCCGACCGTGTTCTGGTACATGAGCATCTTCGGCAGCCTGGCGCTGCTGAGCTACTTCACCTTCGGCAAGAACGACTCGGTCGGCATCCTCTCGAACCTGTTCCCGGCGTTCATCGCCAGCTACAACCTGTACCTCGACCTGCGTCGTCGCAGGCTGCGCACGGCGCCGAAGGCCGGCTGACGCCCCGGGTCGACGGCCGACTGGGTCAGCGGCCGAGCGTGAAGTAGCTCACGGCTGCAACGATCAGCGCGACGATCAGGTTCAGGGCGAACCCTTCCCGGGCCATCTGCGCGATCGTCAGCCGGTCGGTCGCGTAGACGATCGCATTGGGCGCGGTGGCGACCGGCAGCATGAACGCGCAGGAGGCGGAAATGGCCGCCGGGATCATCAGCAGCTCGGGCGCGACCTGCGCCCCCACGGCGGCGGCCGCGAGCACCGGCATCAACAGGGTGGCCGTCGCGGTGTTGGACGTGATCTCGGTCAGGAAGGTGACCGTCAGGCAGATCGACAGGATCAGCACGAACACCGGCAGGTCAGCGAGCCCGCCCAGGGCGTTGCCGATCAGCGCCGCCAGCCCGCTCGCGGTGAACGCCGCGGCGATGCAGATGCCGCCGGCGAACAAGAGCAGCATTCCCCAGGGAATCGAACCCGCCATCTTCCAGTCGAGCAGCCGGCCGTCCTCGCCGTCGGGCACCAGGAACATGACCACGACCGCGGCCAGGGCGACCGTGGAGTCGCCGGCGGCCTGGATGCCGACCAGGCCCGACCAGCCGCCGAAGGGCTCGGAGCGGGTGATCCAGGCCAGGATCGTGATCCCGAAGACGACCATGACGCGGACTTCGGGCTTGCGCCAGGGGCCCTGTCGGCGCAGCTCGATGGGCCGGGCATCGCGCAGGTGCCGCGAGAGCCACAGGGCCATGGCCGGGATCGCCAGCGCGACCACGGGCAGGCCCGTCTGCATCCAGCGCAGGAAGCCGTACTCCTGGCCGGTCGCCTGTTCGTAGACGCCGGCGAAGATCACGTTGGGTGGCGTGCCGATCAGCGTGCCGGTGCCGCCCACGGAGGCGCCATACGCGATGCCCAGCAGCAGCGGCACGGCGAGTCGAGAGTCGCCGCTGCGCGCGATCACGGCCAGCGCCATCGGCGTGAGCATCAGCGCCGTGGCCGAGTTCGAGATCCACATCGAGATCAGCGCGGAGGTCAGCATGAAGGCGAGTACCAGCCGTCCGCCGCCGTGTCCGCCGACGACGCGGATCATGCCCAGCGCGAAGCGCTCGTGAATGCCCGATTTCTCGATCGCCTTCGACAGCATGAACGCGCCCATCAGCAGCAGGATGACGGTGTTGCCCAGGGCGGCAGACGCCTGCTGATGGGTCAGCACCCCGGCCAGGGGGAAGGCCGCAAAGG